>JACCVM010000193.1 GCA_013698135.1 Euzebyaceae bacterium
GATCAGGATGCCCAGCGGCACAGCGATCTTCGCGCGCCAGTCGGAGGCGGGGATGCCGCCCTCGGTCGCGAGGACGTACAGCGCGGCCAGCGTCGGGGTCATCGGCGGGTCCTGTTCGCGCTAGGTGTCTGAGCCGGAGGGTGCTTCCTCCTCCGGGCCGTCGTTGGGATAGGGGGTCTGGTACTGCTCGGCGTCCTCGGGCAGCTGGCCGCGCGGTGGCTGCTGGGAGCGCAGGTAGTCGACGATCTTGGTGAGGGCCTCATCGGTGTAGCGCGTGTCCTCGTACATGTAACCGGTCTGCCATGGCGGCATCGACACGCCGTTGGCCAGGAAGATGCCGTTGCGCAGGATGCCCAGCACCGTCTCCCGGCTGTGCCGCTGGAAGACTCCGACCAGCGAGGGACCGATGAAGCCTTCGAGATCCTTGCCGTGGCACTTGAGGCAGTTCTGGTTGTACAGCTGGCGGCCTGTGAGGTCGGCGGCTGGGTCGGCCTCGGCCACCCGAGCCTTCTGGTTGGCCAGGATCCAGTCGGTGATGTCGGTGATCTGCTGGTCGGTCAGCGGGCCGCCGTAGTCGGATCCCCAGGCCGGCATCGGTGTGCCCGGCCGGCCACGGTGCAGCGTGGTCTCGATGTAGTCGCGGATGTCGGTGACGCCCTCGCCCTCTTCGTACCGCCGCACGATCGTCGTCAGGTTGGGTGCCGCCCAGGTGTCGTCCGCGTCGTAGGTCGACGCGGTGCCACCGCCCTCGCCCTGGGCACCGTGGCATATCGAGCAGTTGGCCACGTACAGCTCCTGGCCGCGCTCGAACGACGCGACGAAGTCGGCTTCGGTCTTGCCCTGCTGACGGCGCGGCTCGTTGAGCCAGTAGGCGGGTAGGAAGACGGCGAAGATCACCGTCAACACGATGCCCCAGCCCATGTAGCGCTCGAGGACGCTGCGCTCGAGTTCCTCGTCGGAGTAGCCGGGCCGCAACGCGGGCGGCACGTCCTGGATCGGCCGGCGGTCGCGGGCGGCGTTGGCCAGCAGGAACATGACCACCAGCCCCGCGGCGAGCGCCAGCAGGAGGATGACCAGGAGGGTGGTGCTCATGGAGCCGGTCTTCCTTTGCGGTTACGGGGTGCTTGGCTTAGCGAAGCGGCGCCGGCTTACGCGCCGGTGCAGTGGGGGCCTTCGGGTGGCTGGTCCAGCGGCGCCCCGGAGCCGCGAGAAGGACCGGTGACGACCGTCGAGGTGTCGACGATGACCCGACCCTCCTCGATGGTCAGCGCGAAACGGTCCAGGCCCCGCGGTGCGGGGCCGAACTGGTACTCCCCCCAGCGGTTGTACTGGGAGCCGTGGCAGGGGCACTCCCACCACTTGGACTGGGCACACCACGGCACCCGGCAGCCCAGGTGCACGCACTTTTGGTACAGGGCCATGAACGGCGCGCCGTTGGTGATCTCGGCGTAGACGCCGTTGGGGTCCTGGGCGGGGTCGTAGGCCACGATGTAGCTGCGCCCGGCGGGATACTCGAAGTGCCCCCCGCCCTCGTCGATGCCAGCGGCGATGTCTGCTTCGCTGCCGATGTCCAGCCGCGCACCGAAGCCGCCCTTGAGGGTTGGCCACAGAAAGCCCAGCGAGGCTCCGGCGAACGCCGTAAGCGTGCCGCCCATCGAGGCCAACAACCCGAAGCGCAGAAAGTCACGGCGCGACGGTCCCTCGTGGCGCTTCTGGCGCTTCGGTGCCTTGGCCGGCGCCGGACTGGTGGCGGTGCCGCCTTGGCGACCTGTGGTACCCGATGTTGCGGTGTCGGTGCTGGCCGCCAGCAAGGCGGTGCCGAGCTCGCAGCCGGTCGACAGCGACCGCAGCTGGGCAGGCGCGCGCCCCGCCGGATACACGGCCACGTTGTTGCGCCGCACCCACCAGAAGAACACCACGAGCAGGCCCGCGGTGGTGGCCAGCAGCGTCAGCGTCAGACTCATGTCAGATCAGCGCCTCTACAGCTCGAAGAACAGGCCGTCCACCCACGGCCAGACCCAGTTGAACCCGGGGCCGCGGAAGAACGAGCCGACGAGGGTCATCATCCCAGCCCCGAGCAGGAAGAACGTCATCAGCGTGATGGCGGTCTTGCGGTTGTCCGGCCGCACCGACGGGTTGCGGTCCATATACGGGACCATCATCAGGCCGAGCAGGCCCACGATCCCGGGAATGGTGACGCCAGCGATCATCGGGTGGAAGTAGCGCAGCAGCTCCTGCAGGCCCAGGAAGTACCACGGCGCCTTGGACGGGTTAGGCGTGATGTTCGGGTTGGCCAGCTCGCGCAGCGGAAAGGCGGGCAGCACCGACAGCGCCGTGATGAACAGCGTCACCGCCATCAACGCGATGAACTCCGAGGCGATCAGGTGCGGCCAGACGTAGACCTTGTCCTCCTGCTTGGAGCGGATCTGCTGGATCCCATCGGGTGGCACCATCGCCAGCAACCGGTGAGTGTGGTCCTGCCCGGCGTAGCGGGTCGCCGCACCGTTGCCCCGGCCGTTCGCTGCGCCATCTCCCTTGGCCGCCAGCGCCGCCGCGACGCGGGCCTGGCGCTCCTCCACCGTCATGCCGCCGGTGCCTGTCGCTCTCTCGGCGGTGGCCACGCCTCCGCCGCCGGCGGCAGGCGCATCGCCACCGGCTGCGGCCGCGGCCGCTGGAGCAGGCGCCTCGGCGGTGGCCTCGCGCGGACCCAGCTTCTCCCCGGCGGCCTCCTTCTTGGCCCGAACGGCGGCGGCCTTGGCCTTGGAACGGGCGATGCGCTCGCTCTTGCCGGCAGCGATCAGCTCGTCGTAGACCTTCTGGTCCATCTCGACGTTCTCAGCCATGACGTGCTCCTACCAGCTGGCGGTTACAGGGGACCGGAGATGCCGCCGTCCTTGCGGATCCGCCAGAAGTGGACCGCAAGGAAGATGGTGATGACGAACGGCAGCGCCAGGACGTGCAGGACATACCAGCGCAGCAGCGTTTCTGGGCCGATCTCAACGCCGCCGAGCAGCAGGAACTGCACCTGCTGACCGAACACGGGCGTGAAGCCGGCCATGGACGTGCCGACCGCCACCGCCCACAACGCCAGCTGGTCCCAGGGCAGCAGGTAGCCGGTGAACGCCAGCAGCAAGGTCAGCAGCAGCAGGATGACCCCGACCACCCAGTTGAACTCGCGCGGCGGCTTGTAGGCCCCGTGATAGAAGACCCGCGCCATGTGCATGAACACCGTGAAGACCATGGCGTGGGCAGCCCACCGGTGCATGTTGCGCACGAGGTCGCCGAAGGTGACGACGCGCACCAGTCGCTGCATGTCGGCGTAGGCCAGCTCGTTGCCCGCACCGGCCGTGGGCCGGTAGAAGAACATCAGAAAGATCCCGGTGACCGTCAGCAGGATGAACAAGAAGAAGCTGAGCCCGCCGAGGCAGTAGGTGTAGGTCAGCTTCAACCCGTGGCGCTTCACCTTGACCGGATGCAGGTGGTACAGCACGTTGTTCATCGCCGCCAGGGCGCGGTCGCGGGAGGTGTCGCGGTAGCCCTTGCGATAGATCGATCCAGGGCGGAAGACCGACTTCCAGACGACGTTGTCCTGAACGCGCTTCTTCAGCTCGTCCGGGGCGGGGATCCTGCTCACGCCAGGGGTCTCCTCAGGCTTGGACGCGACCGAGCCACAAGGCGTCGGACGGGCAGCGCTCCACGCAGATGGCGCAGCGCGTGCATTCGTTGTCGTCGATGACGAACACCGCGGCCGCGGTGTTCGCCAGGGTCATCACCTCGGGGTTCTCCGCCTCCTGCACGATCTGCGGCGACATCATGAAGATGCATTCCCACGGGCACACGTCCTCGCAGGCCCGGCACAGGATGCACAGCTCGGGGGTCAGGCCGATGTGGCGCTTGGGCTTGACGCGCTCTTGCAGCCAATTGGGGTCGACGGTCTCGATCCGGTAGTCGTCAAAGATCTCCGGATGCAACCCCTGATCGGTCTTACCCACTGCGCCTCCCCCTTTCTGCTACTTGTAACCACCGGACTGCGGACGCGCCTGCTCATCCTGGGCCAGCGCGCGGGGGTAGCGCTTCTGCACGGCCACTGCCATCACCGCGAAGGCCAACATCGCGACGGTGGTCTCGGCCATCACGACCACGTCACGAAACACCTGGTAGAAGTTCGCCGACATCACGCGCCCGCCGATCCCCAGTGCCTCGGGGATCACCACACCCTCGAGCAGGTCGCGCTGGCCGTCCATGAAGTAGATCCACGCCGACGGCAGGACTCCGAAGGCCCACCACGCGGCGATCGTCGCGCCCATCATCCCGAGGATGGACGCCAGCCAGCCGTGGGTGTCGCGCAGCGCCTTGGCGCCGAACAGCAGTGCGGCGGTGAGCAGGATGCTGCCGAGCGTGATCGCGATCCCCGCCCAGCCACGGCCGAACTCCCACAGCGCAACAACGACGTCAGGCAGGGCCCCGAAGAATGCTCCCAAGTCAGCTCACCTGACCTTCCTGTTGTTGTCACCGGTTCGCTACCGGTTCGCTTTAAGGCGGCGACGGCATGCGGCCACGGCGGTCAAGAACGGCCCCCTCCGCTCCAGGCTCATCCTACCGGTGCCCTACCCCACCCGCCAACCACTGGCGGCGCTGTCGACTCGTACCCCGAGTCGCTGGCGCAGCAGCTCGCGCAGCTCGTCTGCCTCCAGCGCGCCGGTGTGCCGGTAGACGACCATGCCGCGGCTGTTCACCAGCAGCGTCGTCGGCATCCCGAAGCCGCCGACCTCCTGCCAGAAGGCGCCGCGCGGGTCGGTCGCCATCAGGTAGGAGATCCCCAGCTGCTCGGCGAACGACGTGGCGTTAACCGGTGCGTCCTGCACGTTGACGCCGAGGAAGGCCACCCTGCCCTCGACCTCGGCCGCCACCTGCTGGAGCGCCGGCATCTCCTTGACGCACGGCGCGCACCAGGTGGCCCAGAAGTTGATGACCGAGGGCGAGCCCCGCAGGGTGTCCACCGCCACGTCGGCGGCGCCGTCGAAGCCCTGCAACTTGCGGTCGGGGAGGCGGAAGCGCTCCTCGGGGTCGCCGCGCTCGACCAGGGTCGCGCCTCCGGCGACGCCGGGCGCTGTCTCGGACGGGCCCGCAGCGGGCCGGGTGCCGAGGTCGCCCAACCATGTCGCCACGCCCGTGCCGACCAGCACCAGCACCACCAGCGCCACGCCCAACAGCAGCGTCCGCCGTCCCGACCCGCTGGAAGAGGCGCGATGGGCGATTTGCGGCGACTCGTCGAGCATGACCCCAACGTAACGCGGGCGGCGGGACCGGGTTGGCCAGTCGGTGCCCAGCGCCGGCGCAGCCGTGGGAGACCGTCGCTGGGTGCCGTTGCGGACACCGGTGTCCAAGCCCGCACCCGCTCAACCTCCGCGCCGGTGGCTGGGTGCCGTTGCGGACGCCGGCGTCCAAGCCCCGCACCCAGGCGGGGGCCGGGGGGGCTGGCTGGCGGGGGGTCAGGCGGCGATGTGCTTGAGCAGTAGGCGTTCCACCGCGTCCCCGTCGACCGAGCGCAGCCGAGGGATGCCTCGCACCCATTCGTGATCGGTCATGCCGGGGTTGTGGGTCGTCTCGCCGCCGGGCCAGAAGATCTGCGGGCTGCCTTGGATCGGCAGCTCGGCGCTGCGGGCGTAGTCGTCGAGCACGTCGGCGCGCACGGGCTCGCGGTCCCAGATCTTCATGACCGCTTCGGCGTCCACGCCGCTGTCCTGGACGGCCTCGGCGATGGCGGAACGCACCGACAGATCAGCCGACTCGCGGAAGAAGGCCACCCTCAGTGCGTAGTCGACCTCTTCGGCGGCGGGCACGCCGAGGGCGCGCCGGGCGGCGGCCACGGCCTCGAAGGCGGGCAGAAACGACGACGGCCACGAGTCCCCGCGGAAGCGGCTGAACAGCTCCTCCTCGTGCTGGGCCAGTACGGCGGTCTCGGTCTCCACGATGTCGCGCGGCGTTCCATGGCTGTTGACCAGCTCCAGCGGCCAGGCCCGGGGATCGAACACGACGTCAAGCCCGTTGGCGTCGCGAGCGCGCCGCAGCCGGTGCACCGCCAGGGCCGCCCATGGGCAGTGGATGTCGGAGTAGATCGTTACCGTCGCCGTCATGCAGCCCAGCCTTGCCATTCGCGCAGCCCGCTAAAGCCCTTGGTGTTGCGTGGTGATCACGGTCACGCCGCGAGCCGGCGCCCGCCCCATCTCGGCCAGTGCCTCGCCGGCCTGCTCCAGTCCGATCCGGCGCGTGACGAGCAGCTCCGGACGCAAGCGGCCGTCGGCGATCAGCGCCAGCATCGGCGGGTAAGCCCAAGCGGCCATGCCGTGGCTGCCGAGGATCTCGAGTTCATCGGCGATCACCCGGTCCATCGGCACCACCGGGCCACCGCTCGGTAGCAGCCCCACCTGCACGTGGCGGCCTCGCTTGCGCAGGCTGGCGATGGAGGCGGCGCAGGTCGCCGGACTGCCAAGGGCATCAAGCGACAGGTGGACCCCGCCACCGCTTGCCGACCGCACCGCGGCGACGGGGTCGTCGGACCACGAGTCGACGATCGCGCAGGCCCCGAAGCGGCGGGCGAGCTGCAAGGTCTCGTCGTCGATGTCCACCGCGACGACCCGCGCACCCGCTGCGGCGGCGATCATCACCGCTGACAGCCCAACCCCGCCGCAGCCGTGCACGGCCACCCACTCGCCAGCCGCCAGCCGCCCTTGGGCCATCACGGCACGGAAAGCCGTGGCGAACCGGCAGCCGAGGCTGGCTGCGGCAACGTCGTCGAGGGCCTCGGGCAACGCCACCAGGTTGACGTCGGCGTGGTCGATCGCCACGAATTCCGCGAACGACCCCCAGTGGGTGAAGCCCGGCTGGAACTGACGGTCGCACACCTGCTGGTTCCCGGTGGCGCATTGCGGGCAGTCGCCGCAGCCGCAGACGAACGGCACCGTCACCCGGCTCCCCGCACCCCAGCCAACGACCTGTGATCCGACGGCCTCCACAACCCCGGCCAGCTCGTGACCGGGCACGTGTGGCAGCCGGATGTCCGGATCGTGGCCTCGCCACCCGTGCCAGTCGCTGCGGCACAGACCGGTGGCGTTGACCCGGATCACCGCTCCCGCCGGCGGCGGCGTAGGGTCGGCGACCTCACGCAGTGTCGGCAGCTGCCCGAAGGCGTCGTAGACCACCGCCCGCATCGCCGCTGTTCCTAGAGCCGGTCGAGGACGCGGCGCCCGCGGGCCATGACCAAGCGCACGTCGTCATAGCCGGCGGGGTCTTCCAGCGGGTCGGCGCCGAGCACCACCACGTCGGCGCTGGCCCCTGGCCGCAGCCGCCCGACGTCGTCGAGGCCGAGATGGTCGGCGGCGGCCGCCGTGGCGGCGTGCAACACCTCGATAGCAGACAACCCAGCGTCCAGCATCGCCCGCAGCTCGGTCGTCTCGATGCCCGGTGCCGTTCCACCGTTGCCCAGGTCGGTGCCGTACACCACGGTGCCGCCCGCCTCGCGGAACGCCGCCACCGCCCGCAGCGCGTTCGGGTCCGCGCCGCGAATCTCCAGGGTCGGAACCAGCACCATGCCGGCCTCGGCCGCTCGCGCCATCTCGGCGGCGGTCACGTCGTACAGCGGAAGGTGCGCCAACTCGTCGACGCCGGTGGCGATGGCCAGCTCCAGCAGCGGCGCCGATCCCACATGGGCGGTGACCGCCAGGCCTTCGGCGTGGGCGGCTTCCACCACGGCCCGCAGCAGATCCTCGTCGAAGACCGGACCGGAGGCCGGCTCCAGCGCCACCTTGATGATGCAGGCGCCGCCCGTGGCCTGCTCGCGCACCGCGGCGGGGGCGTCCTCGGCGTCGCGAACCTGTAGCCCGGTCCCGTCACTGCCCCAGGTCGTCGTCGGGTAGCCCCCGACCGGCGTGAGGATCCGGCCAGCCGCCAACACTCGCAGCGGCGATGATCCCGCGGCTAACGCCAGCCCCTGCGACGGCGGGCTGCCGAGGTCTCGAACGCAGGTCACCCCACCAGCCAGAATCGCATCGGGGGTGGAGAACTGGACGTGCACGTGGGCGTCGACGAAGCCGGGGATGAGCCACCGCCCGGCGCAGTCGAGCCGCTCGGCGCCATCGGGCACCTCGACCTCGGGCCCGGCGGCGCTGATCCGGTCGCCGTCGATGACGATGGTGGCCCCTGCGAAGCGGCCGTCGCGGAACACCTGGCCGCCGGTGAGCGCCACTGGGCCGCTCGGCGGTCGGCCCGGCGGCCGCCCGGATGGTGCTCGCCCTGTTGGCATCGGGTCTCCACAGCCGGCCAGCGCGGTGGCTGCCGCCAGCCCGCCGGCGCTACGCAACAAGCTCCGGCGCGACGTCCTTGGCGGCGGCGATGGTGGCATCCAGATCGGCTTCCGAGTGGGCGAGGCTGACGAAGACTGCTTCGTAGCCGGACGCAGGTAGGTAGTGGCCCCGGGTGAGCATCCCCTGGAAGAAGCGCGCGTACCGCCCGTGATCGGCAGCCTTCGCCGCGTCGTAGTCGCGCACCGGTTCGTCGGCGAAGAAGACGCTGAACATGCTGTTGACGTGGGGCACTTGCGCCGCCACGCCGGCGCCGGAGAAGGCATCGGACAGCCCCCGTATCAGCCGGTCGGCGCGACGCTGCAGCCCGGCATAGGCGGCGTCGTCCAGCAGGCGCAGCTGTGCCAGGCCGGCGGCCACCGCCACTGGGTTCCCCGACAGCGTGCCGGCCTGGTAGACGGGTCCCTCAGGCGCCAGCTGGCGCATCACGTCGGCGCGGCCGCCGAACGCGGCCAGCGGAAAGCCGCCGCCGACGACCTTGCCGAAGGCGACCAGATCCGGGGTCACGCCGAAATGCGCCACCGCTCCACCGCGACCCAGCCGGAAGCCGGTCATGACCTCGTCGAACAACAGCAGCGACCCGTGCCTGACGGTGATCTCGCGGAGGAACTCCAGGAAGCCCGGATCCGGTGGAACGACGCCCATGTTGGCCGCGACCGGCTCGCACACCACCAGCGCGACGCCCTCCGGCTCCTGGGCGAAGGCCCGCTCCACCCCGGAGCGGTCGTTCCAGCCGACGACGATGGTGTCGGCGGCCGCGCCGGCGGTTACCCCTGGGCTGTCGGGCAGCCCGAAGGTCGCGACCCCGCTGCCGGCCGAGGCCAGCAGCGCGTCGGAGTGACCGTGGTAGTGGCCGGCGAACTTGACAACCTTGTCGCGGCCCGTCGCGCCGCGCGCGAGGCGGATGGCACTCATCGCCGCCTCGGTGCCCGACGACACGCACCGGACCATGTCGACGCCGGGCACCGCCTCGGTGATGGTCTCTGCGAACTCCACCTCGGCGGCGGTCGGGGCGCCGTAGGACGAACCCCTGTCGACGGCCGCCTTGGCCGCCGCGGCGACGTCGGGGTGGGCGTGACCGAGGATCAACGGTCCCCAACTGCACACGTAGTCGAGGTAGTGGTTGCCGTCGGCGTCCGTCAGGTGACTGCCGGAGCCGCTGGCGATGAACCGCGGCGTGCCGCCGACGGAGCGGAAGGCCCGCACCGGCGAGTTGACGCCACCGGGAATGACTCTTTGGGCGCGGGCGAAGAGGTCCTGTGAGGACTCGGTTTCGCCTTCGCCGTCCCCGGCCGCGGTGGTCACGCGTTGACCTTGGTGGTGCGATCTGACTCCGGTTCGACGTCGAAGTTGCGCGCGTACAACTCGTCGACGGCCGCCAGTTCCTCGGCGGTCAGGTCGCGGACGTCGGCGGCGAACTCGTCGATCTGGTCGGCGCCGTAGATGTTGGGCAGCGTGGTGGCGACGCCGTCGTCGGCCAGGATCCAGCGCAGGGCAGCCTGGCCGAGCGTCATATCGCGGCGCAGGAAGTCGAGGTTGGCCACCTTGGCGACGCCTTCCAGCAGCCAGCTGCGGGGACGGTGGCGGCGGTGGTCGTTGGCAGGAAACACGGTGTCTGCGGTGAGGTTTCCCTCCAGCATCCCCGACGAGTGCGGCACGCGGACGACCATCTTGGTGCCGGTGTGGTGCCCGGCGGCCAGCAGCTCGCGGCCGGGGTCCTGCTCGAGCAGGTTGTAGATCATCTGCAGCGCCGGCAGGCCACGGGTCCGCATCGCGTGCAGCCCCTCGTCCAGCCAGCCGATCTTAGGGCCGAGCGCCACACCGTAGGCGCGGATCTTGCCGTCAGCGACGGCCTCGTCGAGGAAGGCGAACAGCTCGTCGTCGTCGAGGTGGCCCATCCGAGGGTTGTGCAGCTGCCACAGGTCGATGGTGTCCACGCCGAGACGGGCACGGCTGTCGTCCAGTGCCTTGCGCACCGACACCACGTCGGTACGGTGCGGGCGCTCCTGCTGGCCGCGGCGGGTGTCGGTCGCCGCCAAGTCGTAGCCGAACTTGGTGGCGATGACCACCTGGTCGCGGACGTCGGCGAGCGCCTTGCCGAGCACCTGCTCGCCATAGCCCTCGGCGTAGGCGTCGGCGGTGTCGAAGAAGGTGATGCCGGCGTCGAAGGCCACTCGGTGCAGGGCGATGGCCTCGGCTTCGGTGTACTCGCCCCACCAGCCGGTGGTACAGGTCCAGTTGCCGAAGCCCACTTCGCTGACCTGCAGGTCGGGGGCGAGCTGGCGGTAACGCATGGACGCAAGGCTCCTGTAACAGGGTGGTTGACCTTCGATGCTACGTCGCTCGCTGGTGGCGGGAGCCGTCTACGATCAGGGGTCTTGGCTCGCGGCGAAGGCCGACCCGTCCTCCCGGTAGACCTTGACGCGGGCCAGCGCTGCATCGCGCACGGTGTAGAAGGCGGCCAAGGCCAGCTCGTGACTGCGCCCGTCGTCGAGGGTGAGCCGTTCGGCCACCTCGCAGGCGACGGTGTCGCCGTCGGTGACACTGCGCAGCAGCCGTAGCTCGGCCCGCAGGGGCTGGGCGAAGGCCTCGGCGAAGAAGGCGCTTATGCCTCGCCGGCCGATGATCAGGTCGTCCCCCGTAGCGAACACCGCGTCGTCGCAGAAGCCGGCCGAGACCGCCTCCAGGTTCCGGGCGTTGAACGCCGCGAGGTGCGCCTCGACGGCTTCCAGCGGGTCGGTCATCACTGTCGGTGTCCTACCGCTTCGCTGCATGAGGACTGCTGCAGACGCCGCGCCAACCACGCTGCCGCGTACGTGATGACCAGGTCAGCACCGGCCCGGCGGATGCCGAGCAGGGCCTCGGCCATCGCCCGGTCGCCGTCGAGCCATCCGTACTGGGCGGCCGCATGTAGCATCGCGTACTCGCCGGACACTTGATAGGCGGCCAGCGGCAGCCCCGTCGCCTCCTTCACCCGCCATACCATGTCCAGGTAGGCCATCGCCGGCTTGACCAGCAGCAGATCGGCGCCCTCGGCGACGTCAACCAGTGCCTCCCGCACGCCCTCGTCGGCGTTGCCGGGATCCAGCTGGTAGCCCGCGCGGTCGCCGAACTGCGGCGCGCACTCGGCAGCGTCCCGGAACGGCCCGTAAAACGCCGAGGCGTACTTTGTGCAGTAGGCCATGATTCCGACGCGCTCGGCGTGCCCTGCGTCGTCCAGGGCGGCGCGGATCGCCGCCACCTGGCCATCCATCATCCCGCTCGGGGCGACGAGGTCGGCGCCGGCCTCGGCCTGGGTGACGGCGGCCCGCGCGTAGGCGGCCACGGCCGCGTCGTTGTCCACCGACCCGTCGGGGCGCAGGGGCCCGCAGTGGCCGTGGTCGGTGTACTCATCCAGGCAGGTGTCGGCCACCAGCACCACCTCGTCGCCGTGGTCGTCGCGCAACGCCCGCAGTGCCTGCGCGACGATGCCGTCGGGGTTGGCGGCCTCGCTGCCCCCGGGATCCTTGGCGGCCGGCACACCGAACAGCAACCAGCTCGTCACACCCAGCGCACGCAGCTGCTTGGCCTCGACACGCAGGCTGTCCACGGTGTGCTGCGCCACGCCCGGCATCGAGCGGATGGGATGCGGTTCGGCGATGCCCTCCTTGACGAACAGCGGCGCGACGAGGTCAGCCGGCGTCAGCCTGGTCTCGCGGACGAGGTCGCGCAGCGCCGGCGTCCGGCGCAGCCGGCGAGGACGGACGGTGGGCGGCGGCAGCTCCATGCCGCCAAGACTAATGCGGCGCCGCTGCGGGCAACCCGAGCGCGGGTTCGATCGCTAGCCTGCCCTGGCATGGAAACCTTGCAGACTCCCCTGGGCCTGGTCGTGGCGGTGCTGGCGCTGATCGTGTTGTTCAAGGTCGCCAAGTTGGCGCTGAAGCTGCTGATGGTCGCGTTGGTGGTCGGCGGGTTGTACCTGGCCTTCGTCGCCTGACGCGACGCGCCTCCCCTCCGTCGTCGGACACGACCGGGTGCGCGTTCGGACCCCGATGTCCGCTGCCGCACCCGCCCGGCGTCACCACGTGCGACCGGGTGCGCATTCGGACCCCGATGTCCGCTGCCGCACCCGCCCGAGAGGAGACCGCCGAGGGGCGGCCTCAGACCACATCGGGTGCGCGTTCGGACCCCGATGTCCGCTGCCGCACCCGCCCGGCGTCACCACGTGCGACCGGGTGCGCGTTCGGACCTCGATGTCCGCTGCCGCACCCGCTCTGAAGGGGCGTCGGGCGCGGCAAAACCGGCTGTCGGCGGGATAGCGTCGGAGACGCGGCTTAGCGTCCCGCAGCCAAGCGCACCGCGGCGACCAGGCCGTCGAGGTCGTGGGGGTCGGCCTCGGCGTCCACGCGCAGGCCGAGGTCGCGGCACGTCTGCGACGTGACCGGCCCGATCGACGCCACGCGGTTTCCCGACGGCAGCGGCATCCCAAGCAGGTTGAAGAAATTGCGCACGGTGGACGACGAGGCGAACGCCAGCACGTCGATCTCGCCTCGCTCCAGGCGTTGGCGCACACCGGGATCAAGCTCGCTCACCGGCACGGTGCGGTAGGCCTCCACCTCGTCGACGCCCCAGCCGGCCGAGCGCAGCGCCTCGACCAGCGTTGGCGTGGCGATGTCGGCGCGGGGCAGCAGCGCGCGGGCGGGCGGGCCTGACGCCACCAGGGCCGTCGCCAGCTGGCGCGTCGTCGCGTCCTGCGGAACCAGGTCGGCGCGCAGGCCCACGG
>JACCVM010000196.1 GCA_013698135.1 Euzebyaceae bacterium
GTCCGACGGCACCCGGCGACCGGTATGACCTGCCAGCGGAGGACGCCGAGATGTCCGACAGGATCGACCAGCGCTCCAGAGCGCCATGGCCGCCCACGTCGGACGGACGAGCGTGGCCGGACTCGTATGCTTGCTTGTCGTTGCGACCGTCGCCTGGACGGTGATGGTGGCGCAAGCGCGTGGGCTGGGGCGGCGGCCGGGACGATGGGACTCGGTGACGCGGCGTCCACGGGGATGTGGGCGCCGATGATGCTGCCGTCGGCCGTACCTTTCACGCCGGTGTACGCCCGCATCGTCGGACGACCGCGGCCGTTGCGGTTGACCGCCTTCGTCGCCGGTTACCTCGCGGTGTGGACCGCGTCGGCGCTGCCCGCCTACGGGCTTCGGCGCACCGAGCTGCCAGGAGCTGACTCCGCCATGACGCGGCGTGACAGACCCGTCTGCCGACCGCCGGCTTGACGACCACTGACCCGGGAGGGATGACCATGACGACGCACCGAGGGGTGGACGGCCGGCAGGACGCGCAGGGCTGGCGCGTCGTGGACGAGGGCTGGGGGCGGCGGGCCGTGGACTTCGCGACGCTCAGCGAGCCAGGGAACTGCCGCGAGTACGTGGCGCTGCACCAGCGGTTGGGCGTCGGCGCCGGAGACCGCCTGCTGGACGTGGCGTGCGGGGCGGGGGCTGGCCGTTGAGCTGGCTGGTGCCCGGGGCGCGACGTGCGCCGGCATCGACGCCTCACCACGGCTGCTGGAAGTGGCGCGGGACCGCAACCCTCAGGCGGACCTGCGCGTGGGCGACATGCACGCCCTTCCATGGGGCGACGCGACGTTCGACGTCGTCACCAGCTTCCGCGGCATCTGGGGGACAACGCCGGATGCCGTCGCGGAGGTCTGTCGCGTGCTCGCCCCCGGCGGACGGGTGGGGATCACGGTCTGGGGTCACATCAAGCGGTCACCTGGGGCGTGGGCCCTGGCGCCCTTCACGCTGGCCAGCCCACCGAAGGTGGAAAACCAGGCGGCCATGGTCGCTTTGGGTCGGCCCGGAACCGGCGAGGGCCTCCTGGCTCGCTCGGGCTTCGTGGACATCGAGCGGATCGACATCCCCTTCGTCTGGGAGTTCGCGGACCCCGCCGCCTACGCACGCGCACTGGCGTCGACCGGGCCGGCGTACGAGGCGCTGCAGGCGGTCGGGGAGGAAGCCTTCATGCAGTCGGCAACCGACCTGGCGCGCGAGCGCGTGCGTGCGGGGCTCCCGCTTCGCGCGCCCATCGCGGTGGTCGGCTACATCGCCCGGAAGCCTGCCGACCGCCTCGGCACCGACCGTGCTGATGTCGGCGAGGGACGGTGGTCAGACGCCGGCTTCCTCGACGACCCGGAGCCATCCGCCGACGTGCAGCGCCTGTACCACGACGACGTCGACCTAGTCGGCTACGTCATGAACGCGTCCAGGCTGTGGGCTCACCAGCCCGCCACACAAGGTGGGCTGTTCGACTTGCTGGGGCAGGCGGCCCGCGCCGGTTCGCTCACCTTTCGCCAGCGGGGCATCCTGGTCGCCGCCAGCGCGTCGGCGCTGGGCGACTCGTACTGCTCGCTGGCGTGGGGCAAGAAGCTGGCGGGCGAAGCGGGCGCGGACGTGGCCGCCGGTGTCCTGCGGGGCGATGATGACCGGCTGGACCCCTCGGAGCGGGTGCTAGCCGAGTGGGCTCGCCAGATCACCCGCGACCCCAACGCGACCGACGCCGGCGACGTCCAGGCGCTACGCGATGCCGGTTACGACGACGTGCAGATCTTCGCGATCACCGTGTTCATCGCCCTCCGCATCGCCTTCTCCACCGTCAACGACGCGCTGGGCGCGCGACCCGACCGCGCGCTGGGCGAGACCGCGCCCGCGTCTGTCCGCGACGCCGTCACGTTCGGGCGACCGGTCGGCGTCGGCGACGGGTAGGTCGGCACCCATCGGCACCGACCTCACCCGGATCGGTCACCCGCGCCGGTTCGGGAGCTCCTGCTTCATCCTGCCAGTTGCTGGTCCAGACCAGGGGTGCGCAGGAAACCACGCAGCTGGGCGCGCCCACAGAGCCTGGCTAGCTCCGCGGACCACCGTGCGCCGCGCTCGTCGGTGGCCACGGCCGCGACCTGCACACCGGCCGTGAGCGCGTAGGCGTGGACCCACAGGTACCACGGGGAACGTCGCAGGCTCTCCTGCACCCACTCGAGGGCGCCACGGGTGTCGTCTGCCGCCAACCGCGCGAGCGCGATCCCTCGGGCGTTCATGGCGATCCAGCAGTGATCCTCTAGCGCCCGGCTCAACGCGTACGCCCGCTCGAAGCGATCACCGGCCGCATCGAAGTCGCCACGGGTGAGTTCGACCTCGGCCCGCAGCGCCTCGACCCACGGGGAGAACGCGGTCCAACGCTCCCGGGCGACG
>JACCVM010000206.1 GCA_013698135.1 Euzebyaceae bacterium
TCGGTCCAGCCGAGACTGCGCCACCGCCCTTCGCGCGCTGCTGGACCACGGCGATCCGCCCGGCCGAGAAGTCCACGTCACGCCACCGCAGTCCGACGAGCTCACCGCGTCGCAGACCCGTGGTCACGGCAAGGCGCCACAGCGCGTACAGACGGTCGGTCGCAACCGAGCCGAGGAACGTGCGGACCTGCTGACCTGTCCATGTCAGCTGCTCCGGGGAGTCCGGCTGCCGGTGCGCCGCCTCAGCCGGGTTGTGAGGGATAAGACGGTTACGGACGGCGTCAGCCAGCGCGCGGCACAGCGTGCTGTGGATGTTGTGGACCGTCTTCGCGGACAGGCGCGCGTCGTCGCCGCGGACACGGCCGGGATCCGCGAGCTGGGCGTACAGCCGCTGGACTCTATTGCGGGTCAGGGCCTGGAGTGGTAGGTCACCGATGCGCGGCACGATGTAGCGCCGCACGTGTAGTTCGCACGCGTCGTAGGCGCCGGGGCGCAGGCGAGCCTTCGCCGACGGCAACCAATCTTCGAGAAAGGCCCTGACGGTGAGCCTGCTCCCTGGGACGTAGGCGCCCCGCGCGATGGCGGCTTGAAGCTCATTCATCGCGGCCAGGGCTTCCCGCTTCGTTGCGAATCCGGCTTTGCGCTTCTGCTCGCGTGGGGCGCCGGGCGGCGCCAGGTCGATGCGAAAGGTCCAGCTGTAGCGGTCGTGGCCACACTGTTGACAGCGCCGACCATTTCCCTGCCAGCCGGCACCGCAGCGGCTGCACCGCTTGTAGACCTGCCCTTGTCGCACCTCGGCCTCCTACTGCCCGTTGCTGCCGCCGAGATCGGGATGCCATAGACCCTTCCCGCACTCGTGTCATGAGATCCTTTGGGCTGCGACTCGTGGAGGCGCCCGCAGCGCACGACTCGGCGACCTGGTTGGAGCTGTGGAAACCGGCCGCAAAGCAGACCTCGTGCTTCTCGACATGCGAACGGTGAACTTCACCCCGCTCAATGACGTTCGCAACCATCTCGTCTACTGTGAGAATGGTGCATCGGTCGAGAAGGTCATGGTCAATGGCCAGATCGTCGTTGACGATGGGCGCTGCACCCTAGTCGATGAGGATGCCTTGCTTGCCGAGATTCGGGGGTTCGCCCCGGATCTCCTCGCCCGCCATGCCGAAGTTGAGCGGTTGAACGCTGCATTCACACCTCACTTCGAGGCAATCTATCGACGCTGCAACGGACAATCCCTTGGGATCAACCGCTACGCGGGTCATGAATCCGACTGGTTGACAACCGCGACGAGCTGATTCCATCACTGTAGGAACCGACAAGTACCACGTTAGGAGCCGAAGTGCGGATTTTCTTGAACGGCACAGCCATGTCGGGACAGGCCGATCAGGTCTTTCTTCGCGGGGCGCCACTTCTGGGCACCGCGCGGACCGCTCCTCGATACCGCTTCTACGCCGTTCGCGGCGAGTTCCCGGGGCTCGTCGCGGTCGAATCGGGTGGCAGGTCCATCGAGGGCGAACTCTACGATATCGACGACGAAGTATGGCGCACGTCGCTCGGACCTGCCGAGCCGCGAGAGCTCGCCCTTGGTGAGGTCGAACTGGATGATGGACAGACCGCTCACGCGATGATCTTGGATACGACGATGGTCCGCGACGACGAGATCGTCGACATCACCGAGCTGGGTGGGTGGCGGGCCTTCCTGCGGTCCACTGGAGCGGATGCGCCAGCTCCAAGGACATCGTGAGCCTCCTCGTGAAGGGCGCGCGGATCGTGACCGCGTGCGACGATTACGTGGCCGACGTCCACGCTGAAGGTGAGACGATCACGACGATCGGCCGCCAGCTTGACATTCCCGCGGACGTCGTTCTCGACGGCACGGGTCTGTACCTGCTTCCGGGCGGGGTCGATCCGCACGTGCACCTCGACTTCCCCTTTGGCGACACCAAGACGTCGGACAACGTGCAGACCGGCACAATCGCGGCGGCGTTCGGCGGGACGACGACCGTCGTAAACTTCACGCAGCAACTTCCTGGTGAGCGGCTCCAAGCAACTTTGGAAAGGGGCCTCGATACCGCCGAGGGGAACGCTGCGGTCGACTACGGCTACCACCTCATCGTCACCAGCCTCGATGAGCAGACGTTGCCAGACCTCGACACGCTCGTCGCCGATGGAGTGACCAGCGTCAAGCTGTTCATGGCCTATCCAGGTCTAGTGATGGTGGACGACCGCACCCTGTTCCAGGTGTTGGAAAGGACCGCCAGTCTGGGGGCCCTCACCTGCGTCCATGCCGAGAACGGTGACGTCATCGATGTACTGGTGCAGCGCGCCTTGGCCGCAGGACGCACCGGTCCGGCGTGGCATGGGCGCACACGCCCGGAACTCGCCGAGGCCGAGGCCACGCACCGGGCGATCGCCTTGGCCGAGATGGCCGACGCACCCGTCTACTTCGTTCATCTGTCGTGCCGGGAGGCGCTCGACGAGGTGACGCGCGCCCGCGATCGCGGGCGCCCGGTGTACGCCGAAACCTGCCCCCATTACCTCTACCTGGACGACCGGGTGTACGACGAGCAAGGCGGATTCGACGTCGCGAAGTATGTCCTCACCCCACCGCTGCGGCCGGCCCACCACCAGGCGCACTTGTGGCGTGGTTTGCGCAACGACGACCTTTCCGTCGTATCCACGGACCACTGTCCGTTTTGTCTTAAGGGTCAGAAGACCCTTGGTGTTGGAGACTTCTCGAAGATCCCGAACGGTGGGCCGGGGATCGAGCATCGATTGGTTCTGTTGCACAGCGGCGGGGTGGTGGCCGAGCGTCTCTCGCTCCGGCGGATGGTGGAGGTATTTTCCACCGCCCCGGCAAGGCTATTCGGATTGTTCCCAAGTAAAGGTACTATTGCTGTGAATTCAGATGCTGACCTCGTCCTTTTCGACGCTGGGGCAACGCATACGCTCAGTGCTGCGACGCACAACATGAATGTCGATTACAGCCTCTACGAGGGCATGGCAGTGACCGGTAAAGTGACGAGCGTAATCGCGCGCGGCAAAGTTATTGTGGAGGAAGGCAAGTACGTCGGGCGGCCCGGCGACGGAAGATACTTCAAGCGTGGACCGAGCGGGCGCGGTTGACCGACAGAGGCGGTGCTGTGGTATCCGGTGCGGGACGAAGGCACTGGAGGCGTCGCCGTACACCTTCTACACCGGCGCACCACGAACCAGCTGGACTTCCCCCCGCCGGGCCGGACACCGGCTTATGCGGCCTGGCGTGAGCCTACGTGCCGCTGGTTGACGGTCAACTGCTGTTCGTATTCGACGGGCGGGCGATACCCGGCGTCGGCGCGGGTTGCGAAATGCCGGCGGCCGAGCTCCTGTATCAGCGTCGCGAAGAAGCTCTCCGCCCCGGCGTTGTCCAGGCACGACCCGGTGCGGCCAGCCGACTGGCGCAGCCCCAGATCGATGCACGCCTGGCGGTAGCGGCCCGAGGCGTAGGTCGAGCCGCGGTCGGAGTGAAAGATCGTGTCGCCGCCCATGGTCGCCCGGCCGCGTGCCGCGACAGCCATCGCCACAGCGTTGATGACGTGGTCGGTGTCGGCCACGTCACTCATCGCGTAGCCGATCAGCCGCCGCGACCCCAGGTCGAGCACGGTGGCCAGATACAGCCAACCCTCGTCGGTAGGCACGAACGTCACGTTGCCCACCCAGGTGTGATCCATTCGGCCCGGGTCAAACAGCCGCCCCACCAGATCCGGCAGCGGCGCCGCCGTCTCATCACGTTTGGTCAGCCCGCGGCGACGCCGGTGCCGGCGCGCCACGATCCCCGCAGCGGCCATCATCGACTCGACCCGTTTGTGGTTGACCGGGCGGCCGCGGCGCGCCAGCTCCACGGTGACCCGCGGCGAGCCGTAGTCCGGATGCGCCCGGTGGATCGTCTTGATCTCGGGCCAGCAGCTGCGCGTCACGCTGCTCACGCTCGACGCGTGCACGGCCCGCGTGCCAGCCGTAATACGCCGACGTCGATACCTGCATGACGGCGCACGCCTGCGTCACCGGGAACCCTGCGGCCTTCTGGTCATCGACACAGCGGTAACGCGTCACCGTGTCGATGTCTCCTTGACCCAGAAGGCCACCGATCGTCGCCCGTTGAGGCTTCGGGCTGATGGAGGCGGTCCGGGTCCTCGTCGCCGACGACAACGCACAGTTTCGCCAGGGCTTGCGAGCTCTGCTCACGGCCTCCGACGACATGGACCTGGCAGGCGAAGCCGCCACGGGCGAGGAGGTCATCTCGCTGGCGGAGCGCCTGCAGCCCGACATCATCCTGATGGACATCTCGATGCCGGGGCTGAACGGGCTGGAGGCGACCCGCCGCATCCTGCGTGTCAGCCCCCACATCGGCGTGCTGATGCTGACCATGCTCGAGGACGATGACTCCGTTTTCGAAGCGATGCAGGGGGGAGCACGCGGCTATCTTCTCGAGGGGGCGCTCAAGGCCGAGATCCTCCGAGCGATCCGTGGGGTCGCCAACGGTGAGGCGATCTTTGGGCCAGGCATCGCGCGTCGCCTGGTGCAGTTCTTCTCAAGCGCCCGGCCCCAGGGCTACGCCGATGCCTTTCCGGAGCTGACCCAACGCGAGGCCGACATCCTCCGGCTGCTCGCCGAGCACCGAACCAATCCCGAGATCGCCGCGCAGTGGTCGTTAGCACCCAAGACGGTGCGCAACCACGTTTCGAACATCTTCAACAAGCTGCAGGTCGCGACCCGCGCCGAAGCCATCACCCGCGCGCGCGACGCCGGGCTGCGGCCCAGCGGCTAACCATGCGCAACGTCGTGGAGGCGCAAGCTCTATCGAGATCGACTCGGACGATAAGCGGCTTCCGATCAGCCACCAAACGGGACCGAGCCGCCAGCTGGTCTGGCCGCGGTTGATCACCCGGTGCGGATGCGCCAAAGGATCAGTTCTCAGCCGCCGTCACTAGCTCGGCGCCTCCCAGCGAGCGACGTGGAGCGGCTGGTAAGCGCCCCATTCACCGACAGGGTCGCGCTCCCGCTAGTCACCTTGGCCGCGGTCATATAGCTGCTGAGCGTGTAGGCGTGCCTCATGCAGGACTGTCCGGTATCGGCTCGACAAATGCTGCCCCTTGCCGGCAGGGACAAGGGCAGCGGCAAGGGCAGCAAGACCGCGGCCTTCAGTACCCGGAAGCAGAAGCGGGCGGAGAAGCGGGACAAGAAGGGCCGGGCTCCAAGGCCCGGTAGCCACAGGCCCGAGGGCGCACGTTGACCCACAACGGGCCGTAAGGCCATACCGGCCATACCTGCGTGCGTGCCCCAGACGCGACGCGCAGGGTTCAGTCCGCGAGCGGCAGCACGTGGAACCAGATGGCCGTGAAGTGCAGGCCCGCGGCCACAGTGACGAGCACGTGGAACACCTCGTGGTAGCCGAACCACGCCGAGCTGGGATCCGGCCGGCGCAGGGCGTACACCGCGGCCCCGAGCGAGTACACCACGCCGCCGAGGACGATCAGGGCGATACCGGGCCGCGGCAGGACCAGGGCGATCCTCCAGATCGGGATGGCCGCCAGCCACCCCGCCAGGACATAGCCGATCGCTGCAAGCCGCGGCGGGGTCGCCACCCTGGTCGCTGCCAGCCGGACTCCGACACCGGTCAGGAGCAAGGCACCGGCGAGGCTCCAGCTGCGCCACGCCCCGTCGAGGGTGTAGGCGGCCACGGGGACAAAGGTGCCGGAGATCAGCAGCACCGTCGCGGTCCCGTCCATTCGCAGCAGGCGCGCCCGGGCCGCCGGGCTCCACCATCGGGGGATGTGGTACACGGCGCTGACCGAGAACAGCATCACGACGGCCAGGCCGTAGAGCAGCGCCGGCAGGCGAGCGAGCGGCGAGAGGTGCCCGACCGCCCGCCACAACAGCCCTGAGCCCGCCACGGCGAACGGCACAGCGGCGCCGTGCAGCCAGCCACGGAGAAGGGGACGCCCGTGACCCATGCCGTCATTGTGTCAGGGGCGCTACATACCCCGCTGCCAATCCTCACCGCGTCGCCGCATCACCACGCGGCCATCCGCAGCGGCGGGCTCCGCGACAGCAGTCCGCGGGGTCCATCCAGAGGTCCGCTGCGCTCGGCCTGGGCCCTGTCCAGTCGGTGTGCCGACCCGCCCAGCACGCCATCACGCCATGGGGAGGAGTTGGGGGTGGACACCGCTGGTCTTTCGGCCGTATACCGGCAGTGAGTGGTTTTCATCCAGGGCGGGCGTGGGTGGTCCACCGACGCGGCAGCGGGCCGAGCCTCATGCCTGAGGTCCACGGAGTGGAAGACCAGCGCGCATCTTGGTCGGCACGAGCCCCGCGTCCGGCCACATCCGGCCGGGCCTTCCCATAGCACGCGAGCTCGTCGCCCGCGGGCACGACGTCGTCTGGTACACGAGCGACCGC
>JACCVM010000222.1 GCA_013698135.1 Euzebyaceae bacterium
GGCGTCACCTCCGCTCCGCAAGGATCGTAGGGAACCGGGGGCGGATGGCTACCACCTCCGCTCCGCATGAACCCTTTACGCTGCGCTCCGGTGGTAGCCATCCGCCCGCACCTACTCGCTGACCTCAAGGTGGAGGGTCAGAAAGGGAAGGCGCGGGGGATGAGGATGAGGCAGAGCACGATGCAGGTGAGGTTGAGGGGGACGCCCAGCCGGGTGTAGTCGCTGAACTTGTAGCCGCCGAGGCCGTACACCATCAGGTTGGTCTGGTAGCCGATCGGGGTCAGGAACGACAGGCTGGCTCCCAGGGTCACGGCTATGACGAACGGGCGGGGGTCGGCTCCAACGGTGCTCGCCGTGGCCAGGGCGATCGGAAACAGCAGTGCCGCCGCGGCGTTGTTGGAGATGAGCTCGGTCAGGGCCATGGTCGCCAGCAGCACGCCGGCGAGGGCGCCGATGGTGCCGAGTGGCCGCAGTCCGGTCACGAGCAGGCTGGCGATGGCGTCGCCCAGCCCGCTCTGGGTGACGGCGGCGCCCAGCCCGAACGCCGACGCGATCAGCACCAGGATGTCGAGGTCCAGTGCGTTGCGTGCCTGCCGCAAGGTCAGCACCTTGGTCCCGATGAGGGTGAACGCCACCAGCAAGGAGGCTTGCAGCAGCGGGATGATCTCGAAGGCGGTGAGGCCCACGAAGGCCAACAGGACGCTGACGACCACCGCAGCCTTGCGCGGTTGCGTCGGCGGAATGCCGCCCAGTGGTGCAACCACAAGGAAGTCCCGTGAGTCGCGCCAGCGGTCGCGGAACTGGTCGTCGCCGAGGACCAGCAGCGTGTCGCCAAGGCGCAGGCGGATGTCGCCGAGCTTGCCCTCCAGCCGCGCGCCGGCGCGGTGGATACCCAGCACGGCTGCGCGGTAGCGGCCTCGGAAGCCGATCTCGGACAGCGTGCGCCCGGCCAGCGCGGACTCGGCACCGACGACGACCTCGTAGAAGGCATGGCCTTTGCCCTCCAGCCGCGACAGCTGGCGCTGCTCGGCCGAGACCAGTCCGCGCTGGCGCTGCAGGTCCACGATGGTGTTGACACGACCGACGAATGACAGGACGTCACCGCCGAGCAGCACCTCCTCGGGGGCCACCGGGGCGATGACCTCGCCGTTGCGCTCCACCTGGACGAGGAAGACCCCCTGCAGGTGTCGCAGACCGCCCCCCTCCACCGACACCCCGTCCAGCGCGCCGCGCGGCGCCACGCTCATCGCCACGCTGAACTCGCGCACCTCGTCGGAGATGGTGCGTGTCACCGTCCCGCGGTCGGGCAGGACCACATGCGCCAGCAGCACAATGACCGCGGTGCCTACCAGCGCCACCGGCAGGCCGACCGGAGCCAGCTCGAACAACCGCAGCGGCTCCATGCCAGAGTCGCGCAACAAGCCCGAGACGGTGAGGTTGGTCGACGTGCCGATGGCGGTGATGACCCCGCCGAGCACGGCCGCGTAGCTGACGGGGATGAGAAAGTGCGACACCGCCATCTGACGCCTGTTCGTCATCTCGATCACCGGCGGGACACTCATCGCGACCAGCGTGGTGTTGTTGAGAAAGCCCGAGAACAGGGTGATCGGGAACAGGAGGCGGGCCAGCAGCGGGCGGCCGGTGGAACGCCCGAACAGCCGCGCGACCACTGGATCCAGGATGCCGGCCACGTCGACGGCTCTCGCCAGCACCAGCAGCGCGCCCACCACGATGGGCGCTTCGTTGGAGAATCCCGACAGCGCCTGTTCACCGTCGATGACGCCCAGGATCAGCAGTGCCACGACGGCGCCGAGCACCGCGATGGCCGGTGGCACGAGCTCACGCGCCAGGGTGACGATGGTGGCCGCGACGATGACCAGGGTGATCCAGGCGTCCAAGCTCACGGCGCTTCGCTGCCGGTGCGCATACTCACTTGAGCAGACCCCGTCGTTGCAGGTAGGACAGCACCGTGGCGGCGGACTCCCGCGGAGCTTCGTCGGCGGTGCGTAGATGCAGTTCCGGATCACGGGGGGGTTCGTAGGGATCGCTGACGCCGGTGAAGTTAGGAATCTCTCCACGGTCGGCCCTTGCGTACAAGCCTTTGACGTCGCGCCTGCGCACCTCCCCCAGCGGCGCATCGACGAAGATCTCGATGAAGTTATGCGCCATCGCGCGGACCTCGGAGCGAACATCGGCGTAGGGCGAGATCGCCGCCGTCACGGCACCGACGCCATGACGACTGAGCAGGCCGGCCACCCATCCGATGCGGCGGACGTTGGTGTCGCGATCCTCTTTGCCGAAGCCCAAGCCCTTCGACAGGTGCGTGCGCACTTCGTCGCCGTCGAGCAGCTCCACGGGTGCACCGCGCTGCCGCAGTTCGTCGACGACCAGCCCGGCAATCGTGGACTTGCCAGCCCCTGACAGACCGGTGAACCACAGCACGTATCCGTCAACCACAGTCTTTGACCTCCTCGCCCGCGCACAACCTTGCCCGCCACAACGTGGTGGAGCAAACCGCCGGCACTGGACGAACGGCCAGACGGTGGAACGACGGCCAAACGGCGAACGTCTTGGGTTAACCCGATCGACTTGGCGGTATCCGCAACACCCCGTCGGCGCAGATTTGGAATTGCACCCATCGACGGTGTTATCTTGCGAGTAGCGGTAAGTACACACAACCTTTCTTGTTGGGAGCTCACCGAATGGCCACGACCTCCGCCGAGTCAGCGATTCGCAACTATCTCGCAGCCTTGCGCGATCCTTCTTCGTTGCGTGACGACGCCGGCATCGAATCCCTCAAGCAGCAGTTGGACAGCGCGGACGGTCTCGACCGACTGCGGCTGCGCCAGCAGATCCTCGACCAGGAGAACCCGTCGGTTCAGCGGTACGAGGACGATTTCGTGACGCACGCCAAGGCCTGGGGCGAGCAGCACGGCATCACCTCCAAGGCCTTCGAGGCGGAGGGCGTGCCCGCGCCGGTGCTACGCCGCGCCGGCTTCGGCGGTGTGCGCGGCGGGCGACGCGGTGGGCGGCGCGGCACTGGCGGTCGGACGCGCACCCGCGTGACCGTCGACGAGGTCCGGGCCGCCATTCCCAAGGGCGCGTTCACCGTCAAAGCGCTGCAGGAGGCCAGCGGGGCTTCGCCCGCGGTGGTACGCAAGGTGGTGCAGGAGGAAGTCGGCGCCGGACGCTTGAAGGAGCAGGGCACCGATCCTGACCATCAGGGGCCGGGACGGGCGCCCACGCTGTACAAGCGGGGCCGCGCGTAGCCACCGCGCAACGGCGGGCACCAATCCCGCCCGCAATGCGTGTCGAACCGCTCGTAGAACGGTCATGATGGTGCCGTGGACGACGACCGCGGCGACCCTGACCCCGACTCCGAGCGGAGCAATGAGCCGATGGCAGCCGCGCAGCCCCGGCCTTTGCGGGCTGTTCCCGCCGGGGCCGGGTCGGTAGCCCCGGTTTCCACCGAGACGCTCCTGGCGCGGGTGGCCAGGGGCGATCAACCCGCCTTCGCCACGCTGTTCGACCGGATGAGCGGGCAGATCTACGGCTTGGTGCGCCGGGTGCTGCGCGATCCGGCGCAATCAGAAGAGGTTGCGCAAGAGGTCCTGCTGGACGTGTGGCGAAACGCCACCCGCTTCGACGCTGCCCGCGGCAGCGCCGCCGCGTGGGTCATGACGATGGCCCACCGCCGCGCGGTGGACCGGGTGCGCAGCGAGCAGGCTGCGCGCAACCGCGACGACCGCGTGGGCGTCCGCAACGCCGGCGGCGCTGGCTTCGACTCCGTGGCCGAGGAGGTCGAGGTCCGCATGGAACACCAGCAGGTCCGCGCGGCGCTCGACGGGCTCACCGACCTGCAACGGGAGGCCGTGGAGCTCGCCTACTACGGCGGCTACACCTACCGTGAGGTGGCCGAGCTGCTGGACACCCCGCTGGGCACCGTCAAGACGCGCTTGCGCGACGGACTGATCCGACTACGAGACAATCTGGGGGTGACCGCGTGAACGGGGTGGACGCCGACGTGCACACGTTGTCGGGCGCCTACGCACTGGACGCCTTGCCGGCCGACGAGCGCGCCTTCTTCGAGCGTCACCTGGAGGTCTGCGCCGCCTGCCGTCACGAGGTTGACGAACTGTTGACGACCGCCGCGGTGTTGGCGGCCACCACCGCCGAGCGCCCTCCCGAGCAGTTGCGTACCCGGGTGATCGACCTGGTCGACGTGACGCGGCAGCTGCCTCCCGTCCAGCCAACTTCTTCCACCCGGACGCAGCACTCACTGCTGGTCCGCCTGCGACTGGCTCTCCCGCCGGTCGCCGCCGCGCTGGCACTGGCTGTCGTGGTCTTGACCTCGATGACGGCCAACCTCAACCAGCGTGTCGAGGGGCTGGAGCAGGAACTGGCTGTCGACAGCAGCGACGCCCAGGCGGTCAACGATCTTCTCCCGATCCTGGCGGCGGGCGACGCCCGCACCCGCGACCTCCGTGCGGACGGCGACCAGACGGTGCGCTACATCTCCTCGGCGCGCCTCGACAGCGGGATGCTCGTCAGCGATGGGATGGCACCGCTGGCACCCGCCAAGACCTATCAGGTCTGGCTGTTCCATGACGGGCAGCCGGTCCCCGCAGGCCTGTTCGAGCCGGACGACGCGGGAAGGGCCATGGCCTTGATCGATGAGATCGTCGCCGGGGCCGAAGGGATCGCGGTCACCATCGAGCCCGTGGGTGGCAGTCCCCAGCCGACCGGCCGCGTGGTCGCTCGCGCCGACGTCTGACCAGCCGCAGCGCTCAAGTAGCGAACCGGTAGCGCGCCATATCTGCGCCACGGATGGCTCAAGGACCTGCCGTACCTTGCCGATCCATGGCATATGGTTACTATTGGTAGTGCTCTACTACGCTCCGTATCTATGCTGCTCGTCGTCGCGCTGCTGTTGACGCTGGCGCCCCCGACCGAGGCCCTCGCCTTGGACGCGCGCGGTGGTGTGCGGATCCGCAAGGACTTGCAGGAGCGGGTCAACACCGCGCGGCAGCGCCATGGCCTCCGCCCGCTCGTGATCAGCTGGGGGGTGCTCGACGAGGCCCGAGGCCACTCGCGCACGATGCAGCGACGCCAGGGGATCTTCCATGATCAGGCCCTGCGCCATGAGCTGCCTCCGTCCACCGTGGCCTGGGGGGAGAACGTCGGACGCACGACGGCCTCGGACGCCGCCCAGCGCCTGCACTACCTGCTGATGCGTTCGCCGGGGCACCGCGCGAACATCCTGGGGCGCGACTACAACCACATGGTCGTCGGGATCGCCAAGGGCGGGCGTTACACCTACGCCACGCAGCGCTTCTTCGACCGCCGCTGATCAGGCCAGCGCCTCGACGACCGCCTTGTCGAGCCCGCTGTGGCCGCGCATGTACTCGGCCCGTTCCGCCTTGACCTGCTCAACGGCGCGCTCGTACTCCTCGGTGCGGCCCAGCCGCTCATACAGCCGGCGGGGGGCGAGCAGCTCGGGGTCGTCGAAGTCGGGCACGGCGGTGGCGATGAGATAGCCAAAGTCGGGGTCACGTTGCCAGGTAATGGTGTCTTCGGCGATGGCCTTCACGATGGCAGACGAGTGGGGGATCTTGACCTTTTTGGAGCCCTCCACGTCCTCGCCGCCGCCCACTCTGCCGGTGTTGAGGACATAGACGCCGAAGTCGTAGTCCATCGAGCGGATGAGCTCGGCTAGGCGGTTGCCTTGCAGGTCCTCTGAGCGCATGAAGAACGGATTCGTGCCCGGCACACGCAGGAACTTGCCGGCTTCCGCCTTTCCTCCCGCTGACGTGCCCTTCGTCTCTCCGAGCATGAAGTAGGCCACCGCCTGCTCGACAGAGGCCATCTTGGCCACAGCGGGCGCCACGCTTTCGTTGCGGTTGAGAATCAGCAGGAAGCTGGCCTTGCCGAGCTTGCGGGGGTCGAAGTGCTCGATGGCGTCCAGCCCGAAGGTGCCACGCCCGTTGGCGGTGTAGCTGTCGTCGAAGAAGTCGACCTTGCCCTCGTCGTCGACAGCCACGTTCTCAAGCCATCCCGCGGGTGAGGCGAGAGCGTGGTAGATGGTGGGCTCGTACTGCGGATCAAGGCCGATGGTCTTGGCGAAGCAACCGTTCTCCGTGGAGTACACCTCGCCGCCGGCCACCAGCGCCACGATGTCGTCCTGCACCGGCAGCGAGCCGTTCTGGCGGGTGAAGGTGGTGGTCGTCTTCCCGGTGCCGGACAGGCCGATGATGAGTCCCACCTTGTCGCCGCTGTCGGTGGGGATCACCTTGGCGCCCGAGTGCATCGCCAGCGCGCCCTGCTGGTAGACCCATTCCATCCACATCCGCAGGCCGCCCATCTTCGACTCGCCGAAGTAGTCGATGTTGAACACCCGCGTGACCCAGTTCTCCAGGTCGATCGTGACGAGGCGTTCTTCGGGGAAGCCCTCCGCGGGGCAGTTGGGCGTATAGATCACCGTCAGGGCGTCGTCTTCGCGCCAGTCGGCGTCCTTCGGGTAGTACAGCTGCTGCTGCATCCCGGGAATGTTGGCGTTGGCGCGTTCGATGTACAGCCGTGCGGGCCGCTTCAGGGGGCTGTTCTCCGGTCCGATGTAACCCTCGATTAGCAGCATGTCCTGCTCGGCGATGTAGGTCTCCTGGCGTCGCGCCACGTCGGCGTAGTCGCGCCGTGACATGGTCTGCTTGGAGACCGATTCCGGGTCGTCGGTGACGATGAACGTGGAGCCCGCCGAGCGCGCCGTGACCCGAGCCTTGACGTGATAGTTGTCGAACTCCGTGTACTGGGCGTTGGGCATCTGCGCCGTCCACGCCTTGAGCTCGTCCTGAGTGAGGTTGGCGGTGACTGACCTTGCGCCGGGAAGCTGGATGGCCACGCTCAGGACCTTTCGACGGTCGACGGTTGCATGCCCTCGCCGCCCCCCGGGCGACCGCCAGGCCGGGTGATTCTACCCAGGCGCGCGGACCGCGCGAACGGCGCGGATCGCCTGGTCACCGAACCCGGTAGCTGTCCGACTCGCCGCCGCCAGGATCGAGCGCCCGGGTGATGCGCTCCTCGTTGCACAGCTTGGCCAGCTGTGCGCGCACGGTTCGCTCGGCGGCCGGATGCAGGACGGGATCCACATCGGCGTAGACCCGAACCACCACCTGCGCCGGTGTCGCGTCGCCAGCGGCCAGCGCGGCGAGCACCGCCGCCTCGCGCTTCTCGCGGTGGGCCAGGTACCGCGCTATGGCGGCGGCGGGATCGCCCAGGACCGGACCGTGACCCGGATACAACGCGGTCGCGTCGCAGGCGGCAAGGCGCCGCAGCGAGGCCAGGTAGGCCGCCATGTCCCCGTCGGGCCATGCGACCACCGTTGTGCCGCGGCCCAAGACGTGGTCGCCGCTGAGCACCACGTCGGTCTGGCACACCCGCAGGCACAGGTGGTCGCTGGCGTGGCCAGGCGTGTGCACCGCCTCCAATGTCACCCCCGCCCTCGTCAGCTGCTCGCCGTCGTGGAGCGGGGCTGCCGGTAGCTGCACGAACGACGGCGTGAACGTCCACACCTGCACGCCCCAGTCGGTCGCCCAGCCCGCGGCCTCGGCATGGTCGGCGTGGTGGTGGGTGAGCACCACCGCGGCGATGGTGGCGTCCATTCCCGCCGCCGCCGCGTCGACCGCCTGGCGGTGCTGGAGCAGATCGGGGCCGGGATCCACCACGATCACCTCCCCGCAGCCCGGCGCGCCGAGCAGGTAGGTGTTGGTGCCATCCAGTGTGAGCGGTGACGGGTTCGGCGCCAGGACGACGTTGGTGACCTCGTCCAGGCGGGTCAGCGTCATCAGTGCACCTCGTCGGGATCCACGATGCGGACCACACGCCCGTCGGCGTCAAGCTCGGCGGAGGGCAGGACGCTGCGCACTTGGGCCTGGGTCGCCGCCGCGGTGATGACCGCGTCCACCGAGTCGTGGACCGCCAGGGCTTGCAGCGTCCGCACGGTGGGGTGCATCAGCTGCAGTCGGCCCCCTTCGTGCTCGCGCAGCGCGGCCGCCACCGGCAGCCACCGCTGGCCGGTCGTCTCGGCCCGGTCATGGGCGACGACCTGACCGGCAGGGGCACGGGCCACGAAGAAGCAGGTGTCATAGCGCCGCGGCTGCGCCACCGGCGTCACCCAGCGGCTGTGGTAGGTCAAGCAGCCGAGGTCCAGCAGGATGCGCCGTTCGGTCAGCCACCTCGCGAGGTCGATGCGCCCGGCGGCGAGTGCGGCACGCAGCCGGCGTCGCTCGGGGTCGTGTTCCAGCTCGGCTCGCCGGCGCCCGCCGTCGGCTCCGGCTCCGGCTTGGAGGGGTCGAGCCAGCAGCACCCCCGCCTCCTCGAAGGTCTCGCGCACCGCGGTGACGTGGAAGCCAAGGACGGTCGCCTCGTCGGCGGCGAAGCGCTCGGTCAGCGTGGCCGGATCGATGCCCTCCCAGAGCCCGGACGGCAGGCGGCGATCCGACTCGTCGACGACGCCGCCCGGAAAGACCCAGGCATCGGCGGCGAAGCGGCTGGAGCTGGATCGCCGCAGCAGCAGGATCTCGACGGGGGCCTCACCGGACCGCAGCAGGAGCACGGTCGCGGCGGGACGCACCTGCGGGTGGTCGGACATCAGGGCATGCTAGTCGGCACCGCCGTTTGGAGCGGCTGGGAGATGGACACCTGCGCGGCGTGAGCATCCCTTCCTTTGATGCCGCCGGCAACCTGCCCGAGGGTCGGCATCCGGCTTCCGTCGAAAATGTCCGCAAAGTGCTGGTCGACGGCTTCCCATCCTCTCGGACGCGGTCGGCGATCTTCGACTACTGGTCCCACCACCGCGAGGCGCTGCTGGAGCTGGTCAAGGTGCACCGCCAGTGGCTGGCCGGCAGCTTCACGTCCGACAAGGCCGATCCGGCCGACGTCGATGTCGTCACGGTGCTGGACGGACTGGCCTTCGACGAGCTTCCGCGCCACCGCCAGCTGCTGGTTCGCATGCTGATCGACGGCCACTACACCGAGGAGTTCTGGAACTGCGACGCCTACCCGGTGCTCGTCTACCCGGAGGGCCATCCCGGGCACAACAAGTACCTGGTGGGGTCGCAGCGCTGGGAGGACTACTTCGGCTACGACCGCGACGGGAACGCTCGTGGGGTCGTCGAGGTGTCGTCGTGACCGCTGGCACCGATCGCCTGCACGAGCAGCTGTCGGCGATCGGGGAGGCGCTGGAGGCCTTCGACGACCCGGTCACCGACGAGCTGGCCGGGCTGCGACTGATGCGCTCGACGTCGCGCGAACGGCAAGCCCATCTGCAGTCCACCATCACGGAGTCCGAAACCTGCTCGCTGGAGCTGGCCATCCAGGGTGCGCCGGCGGACGGTGCGCTGGCCGTCCCATTTGCTCTGGAGGTGCTGGGCGCGCTGCAGGACGCCGTGACCGCCGTCGCCGGCAGGCTGCTCGACGACGATGCCGCCGCTCCCGCTGCCCAGCATGTGACCGCGGCGGTCACGCTGCATCTGGCGGAGCTGAGCACCAAGGAGTGCGTCACGGTGACGCTGCAACGCTCGCCCGGTCCGCTGACCGCCCAACTTGTCGAGCCGGCGTCGGGCGCTCCGTTGGTGGAACGGGCGCTGGACAGGGTGCTGGCCGCCTTGGAGGCGGTCGGCGATCGCGCATCCGGTTCTGACAGCGACGACGTCGCGCCGCCGGCTGAGGCGATCCCGGCGCTGCAGCGCCTGGCAGCCGTGGTCGCGGCCGAGCCCGTCGAGCTGCGCCTGGCCTTGGCGCCGGCGATCCTCGAGCCACGGGAGCTGACGCTGACCCGGGCGGATGCGCAGCGCCTCGCCGCGGCGCTGACCAGCCGCTGACGCCGGCCACCCGCCATTGCGCGAGCCGCACCGTCGCCTTACCTTTGTGTAAGGAGTTCACGCGAGGTCGCGAGGTGACGCGCATGTCTACCGCAACGGTGACCAGCAAGGGTCAGGTCACCATTCCCGCGGAGGTGAGGCGGAACCTTGGGCTGAAGACGGGCTCGCGGGTCGACTTCGTCCGCATGGACGATGGGACCTACGAACTGGTCCCGGCGACGGGGACCGTAACGGCACTGAAGGGATGCGTCCCCGCCCCCGCGAGGCCGGTAACCGTCGAGCAGATGGAGGTGGCCATCGACGACGCGGTCGCCGACGGGACCTGGCATTGATCGGACTCGACACCAACGTGCTGGTCCGCTACATCGCCCAGGACGACCCGGAGCAATCGCTGCGGGCGACCGCTTGATGGAGAGCCTCGACGAGAGCAACCAGGGGTTCGTCAGCATCGTGGCCTTGATCGAACTGCAATGGGTACTGCGACGCGCCTACAAGGTCAGCCGTGAGGGTGTTGCGGGCGTCATCCGCAAGCTGCTGGACGCCCAGGAGCTCTTGGTGCAGGAGTCCGAGGCGGTTCGCCGGGCACTGAGACGGATCACCGACGACATCAACTTCTCCGACGCACTCATCAGGGAGTTTGACGCTGCCGCCGGGTGCGCCTACACCGCCACGTTCGACAGCCGCGCAACGCGCCTCGCTGGGATGAAGCTCGTCCCCGCGGTCGACGCCGAGCCCGGGTGAGACCGATGCACGAGTGCGTTATCGCCTCCAGGCTGCCGCAGCCGACCTTCGTGGACGCGGCGACCTCTTAGCATGGCCCCGTGACCGGTCCGGATCCCAGGCGCTCCTCCTCCGCCGAGCTCAGCGCGCTTCCGAGGGTCGACGCCGTGGTCGCCGCCGCTGCCGGACTGGTCGACCGCCACGGCCGGGGG
>JACCVM010000237.1 GCA_013698135.1 Euzebyaceae bacterium
CCGGTCCGCTGGCGGACCGGCGGCGCAGCGACCTCGTCTTCGATGGCGCCCTGCTGGTCTTCCGCTCAGTGGTCAGGTTGGGCGCCTTCCACGCCGAGACTGACGCTCTGATTCGCGCAGCGCTCGGCGACGATCCCGAGCGCGCCCAGCTGGGGTCGGTGCCCGAGGAGTTCGCAGCGGAGGTCAGCGCCCTGCAGCGCCGCTACCGCAAGCATCCCGCCGTGCGCGACGCCTTCCTCTCCGTCCTGCACGAGGTCGGCATGGACAGCGCGACGGCGTACTGGGACTGGCTGTACCTGCGGGTCCAGCCCCACGCCGACCAGACGCCTGGCGGCACGCTCGGAGTGCACCGCGACACCTGGTCGTCCAACGTGCTGGCGCAGACCAACTGGTGGACGCCGATCTATCCGATCACCGCCGAGCGCACCGTGGCCTTCTACCCGACCTACTGGAAACGCCCGGTGCCCAACACCAGCGCCGGCTGGGACCTCGACCAGCCCCACGGTCGTCCCCTCGTTCCGATCCCCCGCGGACCGGTGGACAACGCTGGCGAGGTGCGCATCGTCATCGAGCCCGGGGACCTGCTGTGCTTTTCCGGCGCCCACCTGCACGCCAGCGTGCCGAACACCTCAGGCGTGACACGCTTCAGTGTCGAGGTGCGCACCGTCGGGCTGGATGATGTGCGCCAAGCACGCGGCGCGCCCGACATCGACGGTCGCGCGCCGCACATCGCCTGGCGCTGGTTCACGCAGCTGGCCGGCGACGGATCCCTGACCGACGTGGTCGCCGATCTGCCTCCACCACCGACCGGATAACCGTGAAGTCGCTGCTGATCGACAACTACGACTCGTTCACCTTCAACCTCTACCAGCTCATCGCCGAGGTGAACGGGGTTGCGCCGGAGGTCGTGCGCAACGACGAGGTCGGCTGGTCCGACCTCGCCAACGCGGGCTTCGACAACATCGTCGTCTCGCCAGGGCCTGGACGTCCGCAGCGAGCCGCCGACGTCGGCCTGAGCATGGCGGCCATCCGGCACAGCCGCGTGCCGCTGCTGGGCGTCTGCCTTGGCCACCAGGGCATCGGTCACGCCTACGGAGCCGTGGTCGGGCATGCCCCGGAGCCGGTGCACGGTCGGGTCGACAAGATCCACCACGACGGTTCGGAGCTGTTCGCCGGCATCCCCTCACCGTTCGCCGCCGTGCGGTACCACTCCCTGGCCGTCGATGCCCTCCCCTGGGTGCTGCAGCGCAGCGCGTGGTGCGACGACGGGCTGGTCATGGGACTGCGTCATCGCACGCGGCCCCTGTGGGGGGTGCAGTTCCACCCCGAGTCCATCTGCACCGAGCACGGCGCAACGCTGCTGGACAACTTCCGGCAGCTGACCGAACGCTGGCACGGTGGGCGCCGTCGTTCGCCTCCACCGCGAACGGCGGTCGCCGCCGCCGCGCCCGAACGCCAGCCGGCTCTCGGCGAGCAGCGCTTCGGCGTGCACACCCGCAAGCTGGATGTTCCGGTCGATGCGGAGCAGGCGTACCTCGAGCTGTTCGCCGGCGCGCGCCGGTCATTCTGGCTGGACGGTGGCGCACAGATTGCCGGCAGCAGCCGCTTGTCGTATCTCGGCGACGACACCGGCCCGCATGCCGAGTACGTCACCCACGACGTCGAACACGGCACCGTGCTGGTGGAGTCCCAAGGCCACAGCCACTACCAGCAGCTGCCGTTCCTGGACTACCTGGACACCCAACTTCGGAGCCGGCACCTGGATGGCGACACGCTGGCCTGGAACTTCGACCTCGGCTACGTCGGATTTCTGGGCTATGAGCTGAAAGCGGAATGTGGCGGCCGCCGCTGTCATCCGGCGGCGACCCCCGACGCGGCGATGCTGTTCGCCGACCGCATGCTGGTCGTGGACCATTCCGCCGGCTCGACCTGGCTCGTCGCCCTCAGCCAGCCGGCGACCCACCAGCAGGCCCAGCGCTGGCTCCACGAGACCCAGCGGCGGCTGCGCCAGCTCGTCGGGCGGCCACTGTGGCCTGCGCCGGCCACTGCAATGGGGCCGACCATGCCAACGCCTGCCCCTGTGGCGGCGCCAGCGTGGCGGTTCCGCCACGACGCCGAGAGCTACCGGGGGCTGGTGGCGGCCTGCCAGCACGAGATCCGCGACGGCGAGTCCTACGAGCTGTGCCTCACCAATACCATCACCGCGGATGTCCGCGTCGACCCCGTCCAGGCCTACCGTCACCTGCGCCGCGCCAACCCCGCACCCTACGCGGCGCTGCTGCGCTTCGGGGAGCTGTCGGTCCTGAGTTCCTCACCCGAGCGCTTCTTGCGCATCGACTCCACGGGCGAGGTGGAGAGCAAGCCGATCAAGGGAACCAGGCGGCGTGCCGGGACACGGGCGGACGACCTTGCCGCTCGCGACGAGCTGGCCAACAGCGAGAAAGACCTCGCCGAGAACCTCATGATCGTCGATCTGCTCCGCAACGACCTGGGACGGGTCTGTGAGGTCGGCAGCGTGGCAGTGCCCAAGCTGTTCGACACGGAGACCTACGCCACCGTGCACCAGCTGGTAAGCACCGTGCGCGGCCGGCTGCGCTCGGACCTGACGCCGGTGGACTGCGTGCGCGCCGCGTTCCCGGGAGGCTCGATGACCGGCGCGCCCAAGCGGCGCTCGATGGA
>JACCVM010000255.1 GCA_013698135.1 Euzebyaceae bacterium
GCTCAGCGCTACAAGCCGCCGGGGCCGCCCGGGGCGAGTTACGTCACTGTAGTTATGGTGGCGACCACTAGGCGGCGGGAGCCTCACTAGCAGGAGTCGGGCGCGCCCGGCAGCGGACGCCGAAGACCACGCGGCCGACGATCGCCAGCAGCGGCGGCAGCACGCGCCTGCCGACGGCGGTCGCGGTCCCGACCGCGGCGGCGTTGATCGCCGCGACGGGGCCTCGCCACAGCGAGGCCGCCACCAAGCCCATCCCCGCGCCGCCGAGCACATCGGTCGGATAGTGCACGCCGACGTAGATCCGGCTCAGTCCGACGTAGGCGCCGAAAGCGTGCAGCAGGCGGCGTGACGCGCTGCCTCGACCGGAGTCGCCGAGCAGGGTGAACACGGCCACGCCAACCGCCGCGTGCCCGGAGGGAAACGACGAGCCGGTCGGCTTGCGGATCAGGCGGCGGACACCGTCGCGTTCGTACGGCCGCTGGCGCCGCACCCGGGTCTTGCTGACCTGCGCGACGTTCCACGCCACCATGCCGACGCCCGCCACGTCGGCCGCCAGTCGCTGCCGGCCGGTCAACGCCAGCGTCGTAGCGATCCCCAGCACCGAGTACACCGACCCCAGGTCGGTGGTGTGCCGCACCGCGCTATCGAGCGCCGGGCCACCGAAGTGGCGGACCGCGTCACCCAGGCGGACGTCGGCACGCTGCACCTCGGCCCGGTGCAGCGCAGCCCAGCTGCCGCCCAGCAGCGCCCCGCCGAGCGCGGCCCTGACTGCCCAGTGCAGCGTCACGGGGCGTCGGGGTCGAACGGCGCCTTGGCGGTGACCGTTGGCATCGACGCCGACTTCGGCTTGACAGGGCGGGCATCCGAGGCGATCGGCCCGCTGAGCCTGGTGCTGCGGCGCAACTCGTCGGTGGTGCCGCGCAGCTCGCGCCCGATGTCGCTGAACTCCTGGAAGTCGCTGGCCTGCTTGAGCTCGTCAAGCGTGCTGGACGCCTCCCGCTTGAACTTGCCGATCATCTGGCCCGCACTGCGCGCCAGCTTGGGCAGCTGGTCGGGACCGAAAATCATCAAGGCCAACATCGCGAGAAAGGCCCACTCCCAGAATCCTGGCGCGTTCATCTGTTCCTTACTCCGGGTCAGCGTTGGTCGTCTCGTGTCCTACCGCTTCGCTACATGAGGACTGCGGCTACTCACCTCATCGTTCGACGAGGATGACGTCTACGGCTTGCTCCTCGCCTTGACGACGATAGGTGACCCGCACCGTATCCCCGACGTCACGCTGACGGATGGCCAGGATAAGGTCGTCGAACGACCCGATGGGGGTGTCATCCAGACGGGTGATCACGTCGCCCGGCTGCAAGCCGCCTTCGTCGGCGGGACCGCCGGCTTGGACGTCGCCCACGACGACGCCGTCGCCGGCAGGCTCTTCACCGCTAGCGGCCGCTGCGGTCTGCGAGACCCCCAACAGCGGGTAGACCACCTCGCCGCTTGAGATGAGCTCGTCGGCCACGCGTACCACGATGTTGGCGGGGATCGCGAAGCCCACCCCCGCGTTGGCCGGAGAGCCGGCGGTCAGGATCGCCGAGTTGATGCCGATCAGCCGCCCGTCACTGCCCACCAGCGCACCACCGGAGTTGCCAGGGTTGATCGGGGCGTCGGTCTGGATGACGTCGGGAAGCCGGATGCCGTCCCCCACACTGATCGGCCGGTTCAAGGCACTGACCACCCCCGCCGTCACCGAACCCTCCAGACCGAAGGGGCTACCGATGGCCACCGCCAGCGCACCCACGCGCAGCGCGTCGATGTCGCCGATCTGAATGGCCGGAAGATCGCCGCTGTCGACCTTGACCACCGCCAGGTCCGTGAGCGGGTCGGTGCCGACAATCTCGGCCCGAGCGATCTCACCGTCGGCGAACTTGACGCGTAACCCGTCGGCCTGTTCCACGACGTGGTTGTTGGTCAGGATGTGCCCGTCGCTGCGGTAGATCACGCCGGAGCCGTTGCCGCTGGCCTGGGTCTCCTGCGCGTCGCCGCTGCGCAGCTCGATCTGCACCACGGCCGGCAGCACCGCCGCCGCGACGGCCTCGACCTGGGTCAGCCCCTCACCACGGGTGGTGCGGGCCGCCGGTGCGGGTGCCGGAAGCGGTTCGGGCTCGGGAACCACCGCCTGCTCGGCGCTGTCCGGGGCGGCATCGTCGGTTGCCACGAGCGTGATGCCGCTGGCCAGCAGCCCTCCGATCAGCGCCGCTGCCAGGGCGACCGCCGCCGTGCGGCGGACCGAGGGCGACGCCGGTGCCGGTGCCGGTGACACCGGAGCCGGGATGGCGGGGAACACCGCAGCAGGCGGACGCGATGGCGCCGAGGCCGAAGGCGGCCAAGACTGTCCTTCGTCGTTCACTGCGGCTCCAGATGGTCGAGGAGGTCGATCAGGCGTCGCCTACGACCAGGGTGACACCCATGACCACAGCCTGCCCAACCCACGCTGCAAGCGATCCATCAGCCCGTCGCTGACCGGGTGCGGCAACGCCGCCACGATGGCGCGAAACTCATCTGGTGGTGCATCCCCGACCAGCGAGTAGGTGACCCCGGATGCCTCCCACACCATGCGTTGCGGCACCGCTCCCGGCCAGGTGTAGGCCTTGAAGCCGAGGTCGGTGGCCTCCTGCGCGCCCGGGGGAAGGGTGTCCCAGTCGGGGCGGCCGGACTGTTCGAACAACGACATCGTGTACAGGCCATCGGAGTAGACGACCTGCAACGGCTGGCTGTCCTCCGCCGAGACGGCGAACGACGACTCGGCGCGGTAGTTGCCCGGCAGGGCGGTTGGCACCGTCCAGCCCGCGTCACGCAGCACGTCCAGATCGCCGCTGTCGACCTCGGCGACCTCCTGTGGACGACGCACCATCGACGGGCGCTGCCCTCGGGTCGCGCGCTGAGCGGTTGCTGCGCCGCCCGGCGACCGGCTGGGGTCCAAGTCGAACGCCAGGTAGGACACCATGCGCAGCAGCTCACCGGCGGCGTAGGTCTCGCGCCGCAGGAGCAGCCCGCTGGCATCGTCGATCCACAACCGCTCGACCAGCCCGCCGTCGCGCGCCGTGATCTCCATCGTGGTGCAGTCCCGGTCGAGCAGCTGCTGGGACCCGGTGACCGCGACCTGGTACTTCTCCTCCAGGCGGCTGAGGCCCTTGTGCGCCTTCGCCAGGTCTGCGGCCGGAAGGGGGACGAACCAACCACGCTCGTACTCCGCCAGCCCACCTCCGTCGTCGGCCAGTCGGATGGCGTAGCTGTCGCTGTCGGCGAGGCTGATGTCGCCATCGCCGGAGGACTGGACTTGGAACGTGGCCACGTGCGGTTGTCCCGCGTCGTACGTCACCCACAGGGCTTCTCCGACGTACGCACGCTCTTCCGCAGCCTGGGCGGCGCGATCCAGCAGGTACCGCCATTTGGGTGCGGGTTCCGCCGAGGCCGGGAAGCCGACGACGGCCACAACAAGGGCGACGATGAGCAGCACGCTGGCCGATCGGCCGGCGGCGGTCCCGGCCGTGGACCGTTGCGTCCTCGGCCTCACGGCTGCGTGGTCAGCAGGGCCGGCGTGGAGACCGGCCCTCCGATGCTGTGCACGATGTGGTCGGCCACGTAGACGTCGACCGGCACGGCGACCGTGCGTGTCTCCGTGTCGGGCGCGCCAGCGGCGAAGGCGGCGACGCCGAGTAGGGCGAATGCGGCGGCCATGCCGGCCAGCGAGCGGGTCACGGCCCGCCCGACCCCCGACGCGCCTGCGGTGACGAGTGGCCGGTCCTGGCTCGACTGCCTGCGGCTTGACCGAGTGGTGCCCGAGTGGGCGGCGCCCACCTCCGTGGGAACCCGCCGCTGCGGCAGGCTGTGCAGCATCGTGCTGGTGACCCGCAGCCCGTTGATGCGGCTGCGGCAGCGCGGGCAGCCCTGCAGGTGGGCGGCCATGGTGGCGCGCTCGTCGTGGCCCAGCTCGCCGTCCACCCAGGCTGATCCCAGCGGCTCGAAGACGTCGCAGCCGTCAGTCATCGCGCTGATCCCGAAGCTCGGGTCGGTCGATCGAGTGTCCGGCTATGCGGTTTCTTGCGGCATGGCTGTGGTCGGGCGCCCCGTCGGTGGGCGGCGGCTGGACGGCCAGGTAGTCGCGCAGCGCGCGCCGGCCCCGGTGGATGCGCGAGCGCACGGTGCCAAGCGGCCAGCCGGTGATGTCGGCGATCTCGTCGTAGGTCAGACCCTCGACGTCACACAGCACCACGGCGAGCCGGAAGTCGGCAGCCAGCTGCGCCAGACCGTTCTCGAGGGTGGCCTCCAGCGTTCGTCGCTCGAGAACGTCGGCGGGGCCGGGTTCGCCGGAGGCCGGCACGCGCCACTCCTCGTCGGGCAGCGGCTCCATCCGCAAGCGGACGCGGCGGCGGGCGCGATCCAAGAACAGGTTCTTGGTGACCCGGTACAGCCAACCGTCGAAGGTTCCGGGCTG
>JACCVM010000267.1 GCA_013698135.1 Euzebyaceae bacterium
CCACGAACGACTTGTCGATCTTGATGCGGTCGATGGGGAACTGTTGCAGGTATCCGAGGGACGAATAGCCGGTGCCGAAGTCGTCGATGGCCAGTTGCACCCCAAGCGCTTTGAGCTCTCGGAGCCGCCGAATGGTGCCGGGTACGTCGCCGATCATCATGCTCTCGGTGATCTCAAGGATCAGCCGCTGCGGGGCGATGTCGTGGCGTGCCAAGGTGCTGGCGACGAGGGCGGGCAGGTTGTCGTCGTTGAGCTGACGGGCGGACAGGTTGACGCTGAGCTGTAGGTCGTCGGCGGCGCCGTCCTCCGCGGTGTCCTGCCAGTTCCGGAGTTGGCGGCAGGCCTCGTTCAGGGCCCAGGTGCCGAGGGTGATGATGAGGCCGCTGGTTTCGGCGATCGGGATGAACTCAAGGGGCGGGATGAACCCGCGAGTGGGGTGGTTCCAGCGCATGAGGGCTTCGACCGCCAGCAGCGGGTGCCCGTCGATGCCGTAGATGGGCTGGTAGTGGAGCAGGAGCTCGCCGCGGCCAAGGGCGCCGCGCAGCTCGCCGTCCAGGCGCAGCCGGTCCTCGGCGTCGTCGTGCATCGTGCGGTCGTAGACGCACAGGCCATCCTTGCCGTCGCGTTTGGCCCGATACATCGCCAGGTCCGCATCCCGCAGCAGGTCTTCGCCGGTGGACTCGTGATCTTCGCCGGTGGACTCGTGGTCTGGGGTGGCGAAGGCGACGCCGATGCTGGCGGTGACGAACAGTTCCGTGCCGGCATGCGTGAACGCCGGGCGCATCGAGCGCAGGATCCGCTCCCCCACCCCAAGAGCCTGCGCGGGAATGTCGGCCTCCACCAGCACCGCGAACTCGTCACCACCGAGGCGTGCGGCGGTGTCCTCGGGGCGCAGGCACAGTCGCAGCCGGTCGGCGGCCGAGCGCAGCACCTCGTCCCCGACGCTGTGACCGAGGCTGTCGTTGACCGCCTTGAAGCCATCCAGGTCAATGAGCAGCAAGGCGACCTGCTTGCGGTGCCGGGAGCTGCGGGCCAATGCCTGGGAGGTGCGGTCGCCGAGCAAGACCCGGTTCGGCAGCCCGGTCAACGCGTCATGCAGACCATGATGAGCGAGGTCGTCCCGGCTGCGTTCGAGGTCGCCCGCCATCACGTTGAACGCCTCGCCCAGCTCCCCGAACTCATCTCGGTGCGGCAGCGCGACCCGGTGGGACAACGTGCCCTCGCCCAGGCGGCTGGCGGCCTCGCGCAGCGACCGCAGCGGTCCCAGAACCGACCGCACGAGATGGATGCCTCCGGCGAAGGCGAGCACGAGCCCAGTGAGGACAACAGCGACGATGGTGGCGATCGCCCCACGCTGAATCTGCTGGGCGTCTTGGTACTCCTCGACGATGTCGACCTCCGAGAGCTGCTCGGCCTCGCGCAAGTCCCTGACGGCTGCCTCGGTGTGGCGTTGGCTTGCCACCATCCGCGACACGAAGGCCGGCGGCTCATCCACCGCTGGCGACCTGTTCAGGGTCTCGTTCAGGGCCTGCACGGCGCGGTCGGCGCTGCGGTGGGCCGATGCCACGAGGTCGCCCTCCTCGGTGAGGTCCTCCTCCTCGAGATCGGCGAACGCCTCCTGCAGCTGCGTCCGGGCGAGCTGATAGTCCTCACGGTCTGCGGAACCCAACGGTGTCGGGGCGGCGCTGAGGCCACTGCGCTCGACGCCAAGGACGAGCGTCTGCAGCCGCGCGAGGGGAAGCGCGTCCTCGAGCGCTTCGTCGGCGGTGTCGGCGAACCGGTCCAGGGTCCCGTCCAGGGCGAAGACGGCCGCCCCCGATACCGCCAGCAGCGGCAGCAGCATGGCAGCGACGCTGACCCCGACGCGGGCGCGCACGGTCAATGGCCGAGGCTTTGAAGGCTCTGGAGACTGTTTGACGCGCGATGAGCTCACTCTGATTCAATCGGCACCGGCTGGACTCAACCTGAACTCGCAGCAGCGGCGTCGGGTTGGGTGACACAGGCGGGCACCATGCGAGCCCCGCCTAGCGGAGGCCCGGAGCGGCGATCTGGTCGAGAAGGCCGGCCAAGGCCGCAGGCTGGCTCAGCATCGGCAGGTGCCCGCTGTGCAGGTCGTGGACTCGGGCGTGGGGAAGCGACCCGACCATCCGGTCCCGCACCGGGTCGGAGACGCTGCGGTCGTCGAGCAGCCGGACGTAGTGCAGTGGCACGTCGGACGGAAAGGTCGCCGTCGGTACCGGGTCGAGCAGATAACCAGGCGCCTCCGGGACCCGCCTTGCGACGAACCACGCCGTGGTCTCGGCGTCCAGGTCATTGCAGAGCGTCTTGCGGTTGTCGCCCTCGGGAGACAGCTGGCCTCCCGGCCGCAACTTGTACAAGCCGCGCAAGAACAGCCGCTGCGGCAACGGCAGCAGATCGAGCCAGGCCTTGCCGTCTTGCGGGACCGCGGCGCCGACCAGAACCACTGCGGCGACTCGTTCACCGAGGGACACAGCCAGCGCTGGAACCAGCACGCCGC
>JACCVM010000023.1 GCA_013698135.1 Euzebyaceae bacterium
CGCCAGGTCACGCGGAGTGCCATCGGCGGCTTGTGCCCCGTTCGCCCCGTGTGTGTGCAGGTCGATCATCCCCGGCGCGAGGGTGAGGTCGGTGGCATCGAGCACAGGCGCCCCGTCGCCGGGCCCGGTGTCGTGGCCGGCACAGACCCCGGCGACAATCCCGTCGGCGACCGCAACCGTGACAGGACCGTCGACGCGCCCCGCGGTGACGACCGCGCCGGCGCGGATGAGCAACTTGGAGTGCCGCATGACGTCACCCTAACCAAGGCCGCCGCGGCGCTTGCCAACACCGTGCACCGCTGTGAGGATGCGCTGAGTGAGTGAGGCTGGCCAGATGAGCGCCCCGTTCTTTCCCGACGTTGGTGAGCCGATCGCCTTCGAGGGCTTGGAATCCGACAACCCGCTTGCCTTCCGCTGGTACGACCGGGACCGGCTGGTTGGCGGCCGGCGGATGCGGGACCACCTGCGCTGCAGCGTCGCCTACTGGCACTCGTTCAACTGGACCGGCTTCGACGTCTTCGGAGCCGGCACGCTTGACCGCCCGTGGCTGCGCCCCGGCGTCGACCCGATGGAGCAGGCCCGCGGAAAGATGGCGGCGGCGTTCGAGTTCTTGGAGAAGCTGGGCGCGCCCTTCTTCTGCTTCCACGATCGCGACATCGCTCCCGAAGGCGCCACCTTCCAGGAGAGCAGTGCCTTCCTGCACCAGATGGCCGACGAGGCCGCCGGGTACATGGAGCGCACCGGCGTCGGGCTGCTGTGGGGGACGGCGAACTTGTTCTTCCACCCTCGCTACGCCGCGGGAGCCGCGACCAACCCCGACCCCGACGTGTTCGCCTACGCCGCCGCCCAGGTTCGCGACTGCCTGGAGATCACGCGGCGGCTCGGAGGCGCCAACTACGTGGTGTGGGGCGGACGTGAAGGCTACGAGACCTTGTTGAACACGGATCCGCGGCGCGAGCTCGACCAGCTGGGCCGGTTCCTGCACCTCGTGGTCGAGCACAAGCACCGAATCGGCTTCGACGGCGCCATCCTGATCGAGCCCAAGCCCTTCGAGCCGACCAAGCACCAGTACGACTTCGACGTCGCCGCCGTTCACGCGTTCTTGCAGCGCTACGACCTTGTCGGCGAGGTCAAGCTCAATATCGAGGTCAACCACGCCACGCTGGCCGGCCACGACTTCCACCACGAGGTCGCGGCGGCGGTGTCCGCGGGGATCCTTGGTTCGGTCGACGCCAACGCCGGGGATGACCGGCTGGGGTGGGACGTCGACCGGTTCCCGTTGTCGGTCGAGCAGATGAGCCTCGGGCTGCACGAGATCCTGGGGGGCGGAGGCCTGACCACCGGCGGGTTCAACTTCGACGCGAAGCTGCGTCGCCAGTCGGTGCACCGAAACGACCTGTTCCACGCCCACATCGGCGGGATGGACACCGTGGCCCACGCCCTATTGGTCGCCGCCAAGATGCTGGAGGACGGTGCCCTCGAACAGGTCCGACGTGAGCGCTACAGCGGCTGGGCCGGCGAGCTGGGCCAGGCCATCCTCTCGGGGGACCGCAGCCTGGAAGATCTGCACGGATACGTATCTTCGCGCAACGCTTCCCCGCAGCCGGTATCCGGCGGGCAGGAGGCGCTCGAGAACCTCGTCGCCCGCTACGTCGACCAGGTGCGGTGACCACACGCCTGGTGTGCGGGATCGACTCGTCGACGCAGTCGACGAAGGTGGAGTTGCGGGGAGTCGAGGACGGCACGCTGATCGCCACCGGCCGCGCGCTCCACCCGCCCACGAGCCCACCGGTGAGCGAGCAGGACCCTGAGATCTGGTGGGATGCCCTGCTGGAGGCCCTGGCGCACGTCGCCGAGCACCTGGGCGACGTCGTCGCGGTGGCGGTCGCCGGGCAGCAGCACGGGCTGGTCGTTGTGGATGCCGGGGGCCGACCGGTGCGAAACGCCAAGCTGTGGAACGACACGACCTCCGCGCCGCAGGCCGTGGCTCTCACCGAACGGCTCGGCGCCGAGGCCTGGGCGCGAGCGTGCGGGCTGGTGCCGGTCGCCTCGTTCACCGTCACCAAGCTGGCCTGGCTGGCTGAGCACGAGCCACACAACCTCGCGCGCGTCGACCGGGTGATGCTGCCTCACGACTACCTGACGTGGCGGCTGTGCGGTGAGCACGTCACCGACCGTGGTGACGCGTCCGGCACCGGGTGGTGGTCGCCGCGGCACGGCGAGTACGACACCGAGCTGTTGGCGACGGCCGTGGAGAACGCCGCCAGCTGGCTGCCGCGGCTGCCGCGCGTGCTTGCGCCGGACGAACCGGCAGGCGTGATGCCCTCCGACATCGCCGAAGAGCTGGGCCTGCGCGCCGGCGTCCTCGTCGCGGCGGGGACCGGCGACAACATGGCGGCCGCGCTGGGGCTGGGCCTGCGGCGGGGAGACGTGGTGGTGTCTCTCGGCACGTCCGGCACGGTCTACGCCAGCTCGGACATCCCCACCGAGGACGCCTCCGGCTTGGTGGCCGGCTTCGCCGACGCGACCGGCCGTTACCTCCCGCTGGTCTGCACGCTGAACGCCACCAAGGTGACCGACACGGTCGGGCGCTTGCTCGGGGTCGACCCACCCAGGCTCGCATCCCTGGCCTTGGAGGCCCCGTCAGACGCCGCTCTCGTGCTCGTCCCGTACCTCGACGGTGAACGCAGCCCCAACCTCCCAGCGGCGACGGGCCTGCTGACGGGACTGCGCAGCGCCACCACGCCGGCCGACCTGTCCCGCGCGGCCCACATCGGTGTCCTGTGCAACCTGCTCGACGGCAGCGACGCATTGTCTCGCGCCGGCGTGGCGTTCTCCGGCCGGCGGCTGTTGATCGGCGGTGGGGCGCGTTCGCCGTCCTACCGACAGCTGGCCGCGGATCTGTGGGACCATCCTGTGGTCGTTCCTGATGCCGAGGAGACGGTGGCGACGGGGGCCTGCGTTCAGGCGGCGACCATCGCGTCGGCGCTGGCCTTCGACGAGGTCACGACCGGCTGGGGTCTTGGCGCCGGCACGGTCGTCGAACCGAGCGGCAACGTCGACGCCGCTGGTCAGCGCGCCGCGTACGGCGAGGCGGCGGCGGCAGCGGCCGACCTGGCAACGGACCGCTGACAGGCCAGAGCGTCGCGGTCACGCAGACTCGAGCCCGTTGGCGGCGATCACGCCACGGTAGAAGTGGAAGCTGTCCTTGGGGATGCGGCGCTGGGTCGGGTAGTCGAGGTAGACGATGCCGAAGCGCTGCGTGTAGCCGAAGGCCCACTCGAAGTTGTCCAGTAACGACCAGACGAAGTAGCCGCGCAGGTCGATGCCAGCCTCGATGGCTTGCTGCGCGGCCGCGAAATGCCGGCGCAGAAAATCCACCCGCTCCGGGTCGCGGACCTGCCCGTCCGGGTCGATCTGGTCATGGAAGACAGCGCCGTTTTCGGTGACGTAGAACGGCATGTCCCCGTAGTCGGCGCGCAGGCGCACCAGTGTCTCGGTCAGGCCCTCAGGCGTGATCTCCCAGCCGACCGCCGTCGTCGGGGCGCCGGGATCGGGTTGTTCCTTCACCTTCCACCCGAACTCTGAGCCTGAGGCGCTGACGCGGCGTGGGAAGTAGTAGTTGACGCCGAGGAAGTCAGTCGGCTCGGCCATGGTCGCGAGGTCGCCGTCCTCGACGAAGTCGATCCTGGCTCCGGCCCGCTGGAAGCGCTCGATCATGTCGGTTGGGTAGCCGGCGCGGAAGACGGGGTCGAGAAACCAGCGATTCGTGTAGCCATCGGAACCCTCTGCCGCCGCCCGATCCTGTTGGGTGTCGTCCACCGGGTAGGTGGGGTGCAGGCTCAGCACGATGCCGATCTGTCCCGACTGACCACTGGCGCGGTAGGCGGCGACCGCCTCGCCGTGGGACAGCAGCAGGTGATGGATGGCGCGCAGGGCCGACTGCAGATCGGTCGAGCCCGGAGCGTGGACGCCGCGATAGTGACCCAGAAAGCCCGCCACCCATGGCTC
>JACCVM010000032.1 GCA_013698135.1 Euzebyaceae bacterium
CACCGCCTTCGTGTCCGACGCGTTCAGCCGCCGCATCGTCGGCTGGCGCACCGCAGCCTCGATGCCGACCGAGCTGCCGCTGGACGCGCTGGACATGGCCCTGTGGACCCGGGCGCGCGCCGGCGAAAGCGTCAAGGGGCTGGTCCACCACAGCGACGCCGGCAGCCAGGGCGAAATCAAGTGGTCGTCGCAACACCTCGAGACGGAGGTGGTTCAAGATGACCAACAAGCACCAGCGCCAACAGGCGATCCGCGCGATGCGCGGGAAGCTTTGGTCGCCGGGTCGTCCGTCGACGGCTCGGCGCGAGGATCGAGTCCGGTTCTGGGAGGCGATCACCCGCGGGCTGTCGAGCGAGGATGCTGCCGCGGAGGCCGGCGTGTCATCCGCGGTTGGGACGAGGTGGTTCCGGGAGGCTGGCGGAATGCCATCGCTCGCGTTGGCCCCGGTGTCGGGCCGCTACCTGTCCCTTGCCGAGCGAGAGGAGATCGCGATCCTCAACGTACAGAAGCTCGGAGTCCGTGAGATCGCACGGCGGATCGGCCGTTCACCATCGACCATCTCGAGGGAGCTGCGCCGTAACGCGTCGACCCGGAGCAACGAACTGTCGTATCGAGCGATGACGGCGCAGTGGCACGCCGAACGGCGGGCCAGCCGCCCGAAGGTCTGCAAGCTCGCCGCCGATGACCAGCTGCGGGACTACGTGCAAGATCGCCTCGCCGGCACCATCGCCCGACCAGACGGCGAGCTGGTGCCTGGCCCCGAGGTGCGGTTCATCGGCCGACGTCACGGGCGACGAGCTGACCGACGCTGGGCGAAGTCGTGGAGTCCAGAGCAGATCTCCAACCGGCTCCGGGTCGACTTCCCCGATGATGAGTCCATGCGGATCTCGCACGAGGCCATCTACCAGGCCCTCTACATCCAAGGGCGTGGGGCGCTCAAGCGTGAGCTCGTCGCATGCCTGCGGACGGGTCGAGCGCTTCGCGTTCCACGAGCCCGGACCCGCGGACGCGGCAAGAAGTTGGTAACCCCAGAGATCATGATCAGCGAACGGCCGGCCGAGGCAGCCGATCGAGCCGTTCCCGGCCACTGGGAGGGCGATCTCATCCTCGGCCTCGAGAGCTCCGCGATCGGCACGCGCGTCGAGCGGACCACCCGGTTCACTCTGCTCCTCCACCTGCCCCGCATGGCCGGGCACGGCGTAGAGCTCAGCGTCAAGAACGGTCCCGCGCTCGCCGGGCACGGCGCCGAAGCCGTCCGTGACGCAGTCGCCGAGGTGATCACAGGACTGCCCGAGCAGCTCCGTCGCTCGTTGACCTGGGACCAAGGCGCAGAGATGGCCCAACACGTCCAGCTCCACGTCGACACCGGCCTCGACATCTACTTCTGCGAACCGCAGAGCCCATGGCAACGAGGAACGAACGAGAACACCAACGGGCTGCTGCGGCAGTACTTCCCGAAGGGAACCGATCTGTCGCGACACTCAAGGGGCGCGATGGCGCGACCGCGCGCATCAGCCGGTCTGGCACGATCGCGTCGTGCCAGACATCGACGCGCACCGGACTGCTCGACCAGTCAAGTGGTCGCTGCCGGCGTGAGGCTCCTGTACGTCACCGAGGACGTCCCGACCCGCGACAGGGTGCACGGGGACGGAAGCTCCATGATCCCGTACGAAGTGCTGCGGCACCTACCACCCGACGTCGAGGTCGATCTGCTCACCTACCGTGGGTCCGCTGAGGTCCCCCGCGAGGTGTCTGACCGATGCCGGACTGTGCTCACACTGCCGCGTCGCCCGAGGAACTCAGCTGTGCTGCGGTCCGTGGTCTCCCGGCACAGCATCGGGGCGTGGGAGCGCCGCAGCCGCGAGGCCTCAGCCGTTGTCCGGCGCATGTCCGTCGCGGCCGACGCCACCCTGCTGCACGGGCCGCACGTCGCCGGCCTGGCGCACACGGTCGAGGGGCCGCTAGTCCTGCAAGTGGTCGACCCGTGGTCACGGCGTGTCGGCATGGAGGCGGGTCTCGTCCACGGGCCGCGCGCGCGGTACCGCCGGCTCAAGGCCGCCGGTGCACGATTGCTGGAGGCCCAGCTGCCCAAGCACGCCCGGCTCCTGACCGTGGGGCGACATGACGCGGTCGGCTGGGGCGATCTCCTGGGGCGGCCGGTGCGGGCCATCCCGAACGGCGTGGACATGGGAGAGCCCGTTTCCAGGGTCCACGCCCCAGGACACCACCCCACCGTCTGCTTCGTCGGTAGCCTTGGGTACGGCCCCAACATCGTCAGTGCTCAGCGGCTCGTCGGCGAGGTGGCACCGCGGGTCTGGGCGCGGCTGCCGAGCACGCGCTTCGTCCTGGCAGGTCGGCAGCCCGACCCTTCGGTGCTCGCCCTGGCCGGCGAGCGGGTCGTCGTGCTGGCTGATGTCCCGTCGGTGCTCGACGTCTTCGCCCAGTCCGACGTGGCGTGCTTCCCGGACCAGGACGGGCTCGGGATACGGAACTCGGTGACGGAGGCCCTGGCGGCAGGCCTGCCCGTGGTGGCAACGCCAGAGGCCGCCCGGGAACAGCCGTCCCACCCCCTCCTCCGGATCGTGGCGGAGGTCGACGACCTGGTCGCCCTCGTCCTGGAGCTGCTGGCGAACCCGCCTGCTCCCCCGCATACCGCTCCCGTCATGCGCACCTGGAAGGACGTGGCCCTCGACTACCTGGAGGAGTGTTCGGCGGCTGTCACAGCCCACCGGTCACCGGGTGCGCCGTAGGGGTTGATCGGCTCAGCACAAGGCGTCGAACCGACCGAGGGCATGCCGCCAGAGGAGGACGTCGCGGTCCGCGGCGATTGCTGCTCGTACCGCCTCCGGTGCGTCGTGGGCACCAGCCACGGACGACGTCGTGTCGGGGACGAGCCTCGATGGGAGCGTCGCGGCGGCGCGCGCCCAGGTGGCGACCAGGACCTGCGGCAGCAGGCCAGGGTCTACACCGCGTTGGGCGAGGTGCGCCCGCAGCAGTCCGCCGGCGGGGGCGTGCGGACCGACGAAGGCATGGTCGAAGGCCTCGAGCTGCGCGGCGGGCGTGTACGCACTTCGCAGCGACTCGTGGACGTACTGCAGATAGAACACCAGGTCGTGCCCGAGTATCCCGAGCGGATCACTGCGCTCCCAGTCGATCACCTGCAAGACACCGTCGCGGCTCCGCAGGATGTTCGGGTGACTGAGGTCTCCGTGCTCCACCACGGTGGGCACGGCCGACTCTCGCAGGGGGGCGAGGACGTCGTGCGTACGTGCGAGCAGCCGTGACGTCTCGTCGCCGAACGGCCGAAAGGCCGACAGCCGCCGGAGAGGAGCCTCCACGCTGCGCTCGTACCACCGGTCGCCGGGCGCGGTGACACCCGTACCGGGCAGAGAGGCCGTGAAGCTCACGCCGGCCTCGACGGCACCCTGTGGGTCGCGCCGGACCGCGGCCGGGTCCAGGGCCGCCCCCCGCACGGCCTCCTCGATCAGGAGGCTATGACCGTGGTGGTTCAGGAGCCCAACGAAGCGGGGGACGCCGGGAACCCTGGCCCGGGCATCTCCGGTGAGGCGTCGGAGCATGTGGCCCTCGGTCTCGACCCCCGCGTTGTCACCGGCCCTGCGTGGCAGCTTCACCACCAGACAGGGTGCTGCGGCGCCGGGCTCGAAGACCATGGCCACTACGTGGCGCGAGGTCGCGAAGCCGGGCGTGACGAGAGCCGAGCGCAAGCCGCGGCCCAGCCCGAGGCGATCCAGGCCCAGGTCGTCGAAGTGGTCGTCCAGCAGACGGTCCACCAGGTTCACGACACGGTCACCTGGCTGCGTCGTCCTACCACGGTTCCTTCGGGCACCAGGTAGCCGAAGAGGCCGAGCCGCAGGGCCGCACGTCCCGCGAGAGACTTCAGCAGCCCGAAGCGTTCCTCGTGGTAGCGCAGCAGCGCCTCGCGGACCACCGGGCGGACGTCGAGCGGCAAGATTCGAGAGCAGGCGACGAGGTTCGGAGCGTGCCAGTAGGCCGTCACGTCCACCAGGCCGGCCGCGAGGAAGGCGCGCCGCCATCCCGGCAAACCCCACTGACCGCCCCGTGCAGCGCGTGGCCCGGCGCGGACCTCCGCGACCACCCAGCCGCCAGGACGCACGCCGGCCGCAGCCTGTTCGAGGTCCGACCTTCCCGGTCGGACCAGCACCGCGACGTCGGCCTCCGCTCCCCCCTCACCACGCGTGTCCATCACCTGTGCCCCCACCATCTCGAGTGCTGCCCGGAGGTCGGGATCGTGTCGACCCCCGCACAGCACCTTGTCCAGCTCCGGCGAGGGCAGCAGGAAGCGCCAGTCGATCCGGCGCCACGACCCGAGGGGCCGCGCTCGCGGTGCTCGCGGAGCCGAACTGGGCCGTTGATCACGGCTGGCCGCGGCGCGGCCGGCGACGGTGTCCCAGACGGCCGTCACAGCGGCGCGGCGTACCTCCTCGACCGAGCGGGTCGCGTCCAGGACGGTCACCGGTACAGGCAGGTCGGCGACCATCGCAAGGTAGGCCTGCCTCCACTCCTCGAGCTTCTCGGGACTGTGCTCGCCCTTGCGCGCGTACATCACCTCTCCGGGCGCGTCGAGGAGGAGCACGCGATCGGGCGCCGGTGTCCACCGCATCGTCAGTGCCGTGGTCACCCGCTCCCCGAAGCTCCCGGTCGAGCCGGGCAGGAGCGTGTCGTAGGCGAACCGGTCGACGACGACGAGTCGGCCACGCAGCCGGTGCGACTGGATCGTCGCCGCGGCGCGTGCCAGGCGGAGGACCACTTGACCTAGTCGGGCGCCCGGGACGGCGCGGGCGACACGGTCCCACGGGCGGGGCTGCCACAGACCCATGTAGACGGTCCGTGCGGGCACAGGCAGCGCGTCCAGCAGCGACTGCGCCACCGTGCTCTTCCCGCTCCCGTCCGGGCCCAGGATGGCGACGACCGGCGCCACGCGGGGCATGCCGGCGAGCGACGGCGCCCTGCGCGCAAGAGAGCTGGCGCCCTGCCGGTGCGCGACGCCGACGGGGTCCCGCCGTCGCCACGCGGAACGGAGCTCGCTGCGGACCAGACCATCGCGGTCCGGCAGCGCCACGGAGAAGACCTCGAGCACCCGTCGGGGAGCGCTGTCACCCGTGAAGTCTTGCAAGGTGCGGGCGATCGGGTCGTCCGTCCTCAATAAGCCGGCCCAGGCGCGTGCACCGTCGCGTCTCTCCGACGGGATGGCAGTCTTGTCGAGCAGCAGGTGCAGGAGCAGGAGCCACCCCTCGTCCGCAGGATGGAGTCGCCAGATGCCATCCGCGAGCCGTCGCCGCGCCAGGCACCCGTCGACCACCGGCAGCCGGAGCTCCTGGTGTGGGCCGAGCTCGACGCGGCACACCACGTCGACCTTGAGCCAGACATCTTGCAGCTCGTCGTAGGAGAAGTAGAACTGGTGGCTGCCCCGTCCGGGCGCACGAACCCGCGACAACCCCGCCGACGCGAGTACCTCGTCGATCCGCGCGCCGTCGGAGGGGGCCACCAGCAGGTCCACGTCCCCGCGCGGGCGGTCGAGCTCCTCGGCTCCGCGGAGCAGCGCCCAGACGACGCCGTGGGCGTCGAGCGTGCGGAACACCTCGGCGATGCGAGGGTGGATCACCAGCAGACCATCAGGATCCCGGGGCGGCGTGGTCTCCTGCCTGCGGCGGCAGCCGTTGCATGTCGGACTCCGTCCGCTCCGGCGTACCGGCGGCACGAGGTGGGCCGCTCGGCGTGCGAGAGGCTACCTCACGCCACGCTTCCCTCGACAACGGGACCAGCCGGCCCCTTGGGTGCGGCGGGTACCGCGGGGCATCATGTGCTCGACCGCTAGTGTGGAGGGAGAACCATGCCCGGCTTGGCAGACGGCGTGGGACGCAGCCCCCGACTGCGACGGTTCGCCGCGCTGCGGGCCAGGTCCGCCGAGTGGGGGTGGGAGGTGATGGGGACGACCGCCGACTTCTCGCTGCACTACCCCGTGCCTGACATGCTGGGGGCGCTCAGCGCGCGCGCCGAGCTGGCCGTCGGAGGCGAGTGGTCCGGTTGGCCGGCGCAGGTCGCGCTCATCGCCGCGCGACCGCCGTCTCCCAGGGTGCGGCTCGGCCTTCCAGCGCCGCGGGCGACGTTCCTCCTCGCAGTCATCGACGGCGGGCCGATGAGCTGCCAGTTCGCCGCCGAGGCCGTCCGCGGAGGTATCGACGTGGTGATGCTGAGCCGCGGGAGCCTGCCGGAGGCTGCGCGTCGTCGGTTGCACGCGGCCGTGGGCTCAGGGGCCTTGCGCCCGGGTGACCACGTGGCGGTCGGTGAGGTCCAGATGCTCACTGCCCGGCGGCTCCGTCACGCCGGCGGCTCGCTCGACCCAGCCCGTCAGCTGGACCTGCTGGTCGACCTCATCGAGGACCTGGCAGACCTCGGGTGAGTCGAGCCTCGGCGCGATCCCCGTGAATCACTCTCTGTTCACCTGCTGGGCATCTATGATGCACCTGATGGGTCGGGGGCCCAGGAACTATCTGTCTGTGATCCACCACTAGCACTGGTCGTGCCCCTGCATCACAGCCTGTACGCAGCCCTGACCGTCGGATCCTCGGCGCGCGGCGGCAACGAGCGCGGTTGCCATGTCGACGGCTGAACAGGTGCGACGGCCCACCGTCGCCATCGTCGTGTGCGCGTACACCGAACGTCGGTGGGACGTGCTCATGGACTGCCTGTCGGCGGCGACGGTGCAAGCAGGACCGTCGGACGAGGTCCTCCTCGTCGTCGACCACAACGACCATCTGCGCGAGGCCGCCGCAGCGGCCGCTCCGGCCGGGGTACGCGTGGTGGCGAACACGGGCGCCGTCGGCCTGTCCGGGGGGCGCAACACGGGGTTGTCGTCCACCGACAAGGACGTCGTCGTCTTCCTCGACGACGACGCGGTCCCGCAGACCGGGTGGCTTGACGCACAAGTCCTGCCTTACGCCGATCCCGAGGTCGTGGGGGTCGGCGGCGTGGCGGCGCCGAAGTGGCTCAGCCCCAGGCCGGCGTGGTTCCCCGAGGAGTTCCTTTGGGTCGTGGGATGCACCTTCCGCGGCATCCCCCCACGCCCGCACGACATACGGAACCCCATCGGCGCCAACATGTCGTTCCGCAGGGAGGTCCTGGCTCACGTCGGGGGCTTCAGTGAGCAGCTCGGCCGCGTGGGGACCCTTCCGGTGGGATGCGAGGAGACTGAGCTCTCCATCAAGGTGACCGCCGCATTTCCCGGACGGCGGATAGTGCACTCGCCGGTCTCGCGAGTACACCACCAGGTGACCCGGGACCGGGTTCGGTGGTCGTACTTCGCCTCTCGATGCTGGTCAGAGGGGTTGAGCAAGGCTGCCGTGACACGCCTCCACGGCAGCGGCAGCGCACTGGCCAGCGAACGCCGCTACGTCTCCCGCGTGCTGCCGAGCGGTTTCGCCCTCGGCGTCAGGGACGCATTGCACGGTGACGTCTGGGGGCTCGCCCGGTCGGTGGTGCTCGTGCTAGGCCTGCTCCTCACGGTCCTCGGCTACGCGCGTGGCCGAGCGAGCAGTACCTAGGTCCCGCGGTGTACCGGATCCTGCTCGTGGAGGACGATGACGCCATCGCCGTGCCCTGGAGCGGGCGCTGCGCCGTGACGGCCACGACGTCCGCCGGACAGCATCCGGTGTCGAGGCCGTCGACCTCGTGCTCGTCGACGAGGCGGACCTCGTCCTGCTCGACCTCGGGTTGCCTGACCTCGATGGGCTCGAGGTGTGCCGCCTCATGAGGGAGGGCGGCTCCCGGGTGGGCGTCATCATGCTGACCGCCCGCGGTGACAAGCTCGACCGGGTGGTAGGACTCGACAGCGGCGCGGACGACTACCTGACGAAGCCCTTCAGCTTTGCCGAGCTGAGCGCGCCGGATGCGGTCGCTGCTGCGTCGGGCAGCAGCCTCGGGGGTGGGCGTGGCGCAGCCCGCAGCCGCGGCTCGCTCGAACGATGGGCCTCCGGTACGGCTACTCCGCCACGGTGGCGCTGGTGGCCGCACGTCCCCCACGACGGCAGGAGCGCCGGCGCGCCGACACCTCGGTGCTGCTCGTCGCCGTGGACAGCGGGCCCCGCGGGGTGCAGTTCGTGGCCGAGGTGACGTCCGGGGCCGCCGAGCTCGTGGTGCTCGGCCCCGGCGACGGCCCACCGGCCCTCCTGGCGGAGGCCGGTCACGGCGGGCGGTTGCGTCCTGGCGACCACGTCGCCCTCGGCGAGGTCGACGTGGTCCTGGCCCGCATGCTGCGCCGGCACGAGGTCGAGCTCGAGCCGGCCCCGGTGCTGGACGTCCTGGTGGAGCTGCTGACGGGGCTGGACGTGTGAGCCCGTCCGGAGCAGCCCCCGCTGCGGGCACCCGCTGCGGGCACCCGGTAGCGTAACCTGCGCCGTGGCCCGTGTTCTGCTCGTCGAGGACGACGACGCGATCGCCGTCCCGCTGGAGCGGGCGCTCCGCCGGGACGAGCACGACGTCGTCCGCACCGCCTCGGGGGAGGAGGCGGTGCAGCTGGTGCTCACCGACCCGCCGGATCTGCTCCTGCTCGACCTGGGGCTGCCGGACCTCGACGGCCTCGAGGTGTGCCGCCGGATCCGCGAGGCGGGCTCGCTGGTCGTGGTCATGATGCTCACCGCCCGCGGTGACGAGCTCGACCGGGTGGTCGGCCTCGACGTCGGGGCGGACGACTACCTCAGCAAGCCGTTCAGCCTGGCCGAGCTGTCCGCGCGGATGCGGGCACTGCTGCGCCGGGCGGGACCTGCCGCGCCCCCCGCGAAGGACAGAAGACCGCTGCGGGTAGACCTGGGGGCCAGGCGGGTGTTCCTGGACGGGGAGGAGGTCGCCCTCACCGTCAAGGAGTTCGACCTGCTCGCCGTGCTGCACCGTCAGCTCGGTCAGGTGGTCACCCGGGAGCAGCTGATGGACCAGGTGTGGGACGAGCACTGGTTCGGCTCGACCAAGACCCTGGACGTCACGGTGGCGCGGCTGCGGGCCAAGCTCGTCCGCTCGGGTGGTCCTGTCCGGCTCGCCACCACCCGTGGCGTGGGGTTCCGTCTGGAGGTCGGCGCACCCGATGCGTGAGCGCCTGCTGACCGCCTTCGTCCTGCTGACGCTCCTGACGGTCACCCTGTACGGCGTCCCCCGCGCGCTCGTCCGCGCGGGCGCCATCACCCAGCAGGCGCAGGAGGACGTGGCGCGCGACGCGCGCTGGGCCGCGCACCTCGTGGCCACCCGCGTCGAGGCCGGCCTGCCGGTGAGCGGTCCCGACCTGACCTTCCTCGGCAAGGAGCCGAACGACCAGCTGCTGTACGCCCCGCCCAGCGGCGACCCGGTCGTGCTGTCCGGACCCGCCGTACCCATCCGGGCAGGGTCGGGTGCGCTGACCGCGCGCGTCGAGCTGACCGAGGGCGGTGCGGTCGAGGCCCGTCGTGCCGCGAGCACCGTCCGCAGCGACGTGGTGCGCGAGCTGCAGCCGATCGCGATGTCAGGGCTGGCCGCGCTGGGCGTCGCCGTGCTCGCCGCGGTCGTCCTC
>JACCVM010000074.1 GCA_013698135.1 Euzebyaceae bacterium
GTGGCTTGCGCGCGGCGAACCGCGGCGGGAGTCACCACGGCGAAGACCACGACGGCCAGCGCGGCGCTGCGGATCACCGCGCCGACCGCGCCGGTGCGCACCGCGGCGTCAGCGGGAGCGCCCGGCCCCAGCAGGTTCACCGTCCATACCGCCAAGGTCAAGCCGGCCCCGGCGCCGAGCAGCACGGGCACCAGCGCCTCGACGCCCGCCCGGGTTCCCGTGGCCCAGGGCGTCTCACCGGCCGCCGTCAGCACCTGGTGTTCGATGCGGCGGCGCTGGGCGGCGAACGCCGCCGCCGCAGCCATGACCACCAGGGCGACCGCGCGGCCGGCCAGCGACAGCAGCGACACGGGGCCGCGCAGTACCGCGTCGGTCTGGTCCACCTCACCCACCACGGCGCCCAGTACGCTCCGGGTCTCGGGTGGCCCGTAGGCGCTCAGCCCATCGAAGGGCTGACCCAGCGGCGTGCTGGGGTCGGCGACGTCCACCCCGACGCGGTCGAGCCGCGCCCGTGCCACCCGCAGCTGCGGCAACGTCAGATCGGCAGACTCCAGCGGCGCCTGCCAGCGGAAGGACGCGGGAGGCAGGACCCGGCCGGCGGACAGGAACGCGTCGACGTCGGCCAGCAGCATCGGGGGCGGCGGCGGCTCTAGGCCCTGGGTGTCACGAGCGACGAACAGCGGCCCCAGCGACTGCCAGTACGGGGTCAGGCGGGCCGACCGCAGGTCGACGTAGGTGCCGGCGACCGGAGCCTTGGCCTCCTGCTCGCCGAAGCCGAGCGTCAGCGTGTCTCCTGGCTCCAGCCGCAGCTGCTCGGCCAGTGAGTCGGGCAGCCACACGCCGCGGCTGCCCGGCACCGAGTCGATCACCTCGATGTGCTCGCGGAAGCCGTCGCGCGTCAGCATGCGGGCGCGCGCCTGTTGACCATTGGCCGACGCCCCGAAGACCGAGGCCAGGCCGAACAGGGTCGGCTCGGCCAAGCGCCCCACGCCGGCGACGCCCTGGCGCAAGGCCGCGTCGGCGGGCCCGAACGTGGTGCGGTCGGGCACGCCGGCAGTTTCCACGGTCAGCCCCGCCGCCTCCGGGGTCACCCCCTGCAGTGACAGCGTGACCGCCGCGTTGCCCGCCGAGGCCAGGAACAGCGGCGCCGACGCGGTCGCCAGCGCCAGCACCAGCGCGCCCGCCGCCACCGCCGCACCCAGCGTCGGCAACCGCAGCAGCCGAGTGGGTGCCTTGGTCCAGGCCGCGGTTGGCGGCCGCAGCCTCATATCACAATCCCTCCGGGATCGGGGCCGGCTTGCGCCGGATGGAGAATCCCTCCGGGATGGGGGCCGGCTTCCGCCGGCTTAGGATCCCTCACGTCACACCATCTCGAACCCGGCCAGCTCGTTGAGCGTCGACCCCCACACCAGCACGAGGGCATCGACCGCGTCGCCGCGCTCGTGTTCCTCACCGAGCACCGCCCAGCAGTAGGCGAAGTGTTCCACCATCGCGACCAGCGCGGAAGCCACGGTCAGCGGGGGCGGCCCGGTTTGCCGACCGGACACCGCCACGGCCGCCGCCACGTTGTCGGCGACGCGGCGCACGAACAGCGCGCGTGACTCCAGGTACAGCTCGGCGAAGCTGCGCTCCTCGCGCGAGGCCTGCAACCAGGTCCGCAGCACGACGCGGTCCTCGGTGTACCGGTCGAGGAAGCCGCCGATGATCCGCTCCAGTGCCCCTCGAACGTCGTCGGCCTTCCACGGTGCGGACGCCAGCGCCACGAAGTCGGCCTGCGCGGTGCGCACCAGGTCCGCCAGCACGGCGGCCTTGTTCTCGTAGTAGGTGTAGAAGGTGCCGTGGCTGACCCCCGCCCGCACGACGATGTCTTCCACGCGCGTGGCCTGCCAGCCGAGCTCGTCGAACGCCTCACGGGCCGACTGGCGCAGGCGAGCAGCCGTACGCGCTCCCCGCGACACGGCCGCCGGCCCGGCGTCGCCGTCGCTCACGCGGGCTAGGCCACGGGCCGCGCAGCCGCGTCGCCCGAATGGCCTCCCAGCGGGGCCGCCACCGCGTCCTGTCGCGGTTGGATCGTGCCGCTGTCGATGTCTTCGGCCCAGTGGCAGGCGGCGGTGTGGCCGGAGGCCAGCTCGCGCAGCGCCGGCTCCTCGTCGTCGCAGCGCGTCGGCTGGCGGTACGGGCAACGGGTGTGGAATCGGCAGCCAGACGGTGGGTTGGCCGGTGACGGCAGGTCCCCGGTGAGGATGATGCGCTCGCGACTCGCCTCGACGGCTGGGTCCGGGATCGGCACCGCGGACAGCAGCGCCTTGGTGTACGGGTGCAGCGGGCGTGCGTACAGCTCGTCGGCGGGGGCGACCTCCACGATCGTGCCGAGATACATCACCGCGATCCGGTCGGAGATGTGGCGGACGACCGCCAGGTCGTGGGCGATGAACAGATAGGTCAGCCCGAGGTCGTTCTGCAGGTCCTCCAGCAGGTTGATGACCTGCGCCTGGATCGAGACGTCGAGGGCGGACACGGGCTCGTCGGCCACGATGAGGTCAGGGTTGACCGCCAACGACCGGGCCAGCCCGATGCGCTGGCGCTGCCCGCCGGAGAACTCGTGGGGGTAGCGGTTGGCGGCGGCCGCCGGCAGGCCGACGATGTCGAGCAGCTCGTGGACCCTGCGGTCGGCTTCGCTGCCTTTGGCCAGGCCATGGACCCGCAAGGGTTCGGAAACGATGTTGGCGACGTTCTGCCGAGGATTGAGCGACGAATACGGGTCCTGGAATACCATCTGCATGCGGCGACGCAGCCGCCGCAAGTTTCGACCCGACAGCGACGCGATGTCGTTCCCGTCGAAGAGAATCCGCCCGGCGGTGGGGTCGTACAGCCGCAGCAGCGTCCGCCCCACGGTCGTCTTGCCGCATCCGGACTCGCCCACCAGGCCCAGCGTCTCCCCGCGCCGGATGGTGAAGCTGACCCCATCCACCGCCCTGATGTCGTTGCCCTTGCGCCCGAAGATCAGCCCGTCGTTGCTGGGGAAGTAGACCTTGAGGTCCTCGACACGGACCAGGTCGGTGTCCTGGCGGGTGGCGGTGTCCACCGGCTGGGTGTCGGTCACGCCTGCCGCTCCTCATCCGGCTGATCGCCGGTCTGCCGACCGGTGGGAGCCTGACGGATGCCGGCGGCGACGAGATCCTGCTCGGGAACCGGGTTCCAGCACGCCACCCGGTGCGCGGCCGGGCCGGTGGCGCCATCCAGCTCCCGCAGGACCGGCAGCTGCTCCCAGGACTCTGTGCTGGCATACGCGCAGCGCGGCGCGAAGGCGCAGGCCGTCGGTTCGCTGGTCTGGTCTCGAGGCGCCCCACCGATGGGGTCCAGCCGTTGCTTGCGCGCGGCGTCCAGACGCGGCACCGACTTGAGCAGGCCGACGGTGTAGGGATGCCTGGGGTTGGCGAACAGCTCCCCGGTCGGGGCGGTCTCCACGAACCGCCCGGCGTACATCACGTGCGTCCGCTCGCAGATTCCGGCGACCACGCCCAGGTCGTGGGTGACCAGGATCAGCGCCATGCCCTCTTCGCGGACCAGGGTGCGCAGCAGCTCCAGGATCTGCGCCTGGATAGTCACGTCCAGCGCCGTGGTCGGCTCGTCGGCGATGAGCACCTTGGGCCGGCACGCGATCGCCATCGTGATGCCCACCCGCTGGCGCATGCCGCCGGAGAACTGGTGGGGATAGTCGCGCAGCCGCTGGCGGGCGTCGGGAATACCGACGCGGTCGAGCAGCGAAGCCGCCTCCGCCGCCGCCTCTTTCTTGCCCAGATCCAGGTGGGTCCGCAGGGCCTCGGTCAGCTGCCTGCTCACCGTCAAGACCGGGTTCAGCGACGTCATCGGGTCCTGGAAGACCATGGCGATGTCATTGCCGCGGATGTGCCGCAGGCGCTCGTCTGGCAGCGTCAGCAGGTCCTCACCGTCGAACACCACCTGCCCGCCGTGCACGCGACCCGCCGGCTTGGGCAGGATGCCGAGCATCGCCAGCGACGACACGCTCTTGCCGCACCCCGACTCCCCCACGATGCCGAGGGTGTCGCCGGGGTCCAGGTCGAACGAGATCCCGTTGACCGCGTACACCGTCTTGCCGCGGGTCGAGAAACGCACCTGCAGATCGCGGACTTCCAGCAACGGCATGGTTACCGTCCTGCCTCAAGGCTATCGGACGGCATCATGCCCTCAGCTTCGGATCGATCGCCTCGCGCAGCGCGTCGCCGAGCAGGTTGAAGGCCAACACGCTGAACACCACGGCGAAGCCAGGGAAGAAGACCAGATGCGCCGAGTTCTGCAGACGCGCGGCATTCTCGGCCAGGAACTTGCCCCACTCCGGCAGGCTCGGATCGTTGGGTCCCAGACCGAGGAAGCTCAGGCCGGCGACATCGATGATGGCGGTCGCCATCGCCAGGGTGGCCTGCACGATCACCGGCGCGATCGAGTTGGGCAGGATGTGCACGGTCAGCAGCCGGAACCCGGGTGTGCCGACGGAGCGGGCGGCCAGCACGTAGTCGGCTTCTCGTTGGGCCAGGATCGACCCGCGCAGCAGCCGCGCGAAGATCGGCACCGTGGTGATGCCGATGGCGAACATGATCTGGAACAACCCCCTGCCCAGCAGCGTCACCAATCCGATGGCCAGCAGGAAGCCGGGGATGGACAACATCAGGTCCATGAACCGCATGATGACGCCGTCGACCCGTCCGCCGAAGTAGCCGGACACGGCCCCGAGGACGAGCCCCAGCGACAGCCCGATCGCCACGGAGACCAGGCCGACGAGCAGGGACAGCCGCGCGCCGTAGATGACGCGCGACAGGACGTCGCGCCCCTGCTCATCCAGGCCGAAGGGATACTCGGCGGTGGGCCCGGGGGGGACGGCGGCCAGCGACCCCACCGTCTCCTGCGGACCGTACGGCGCCAGCAGCGGGGCGAAGACCGCGCAGATGACGAAGAACAGCAGCAGGCCCGCGCCGACCCAGGCCGCGGGGTTGCGGCGGACCCGGCGCCACGCGTCCGACCACAGCCCGGAGGGCTGCTCGACGCTCAGTTGGGCGGCTTCGGCCTCGGCAATGCTCACGATGCGGCTCCTGGTGGACTCCGGCGACAGGCCCTCATTGGTAGCGGATCCTCGGGTTGAGGAAGGCATAGGAGACATCGACGAGGAGGTTGACCACGACGACCAGGAAGGCGAAGAACACGATGCCGCCCTGCAGCACCGCGTAGTCGCGGTTGTTGATGGCGTTGAGCATCCAGGTACCGACACCGGGCCAGGCGAAGACCGTCTCGGTCAGGATGGCGCCGGTCAGCAGCAGCCCCGTCTGCAGCCCGATCACCGTCACCACCGGCAGCAGCGAGTTCTTGAGGATGTGGCGCCGATCGATGACGGCGGTGGTCAGGCCCTTTGCGCGGGCGGTGCGCACGTAGTCCTCACTCAGCACGTCCAGGGTGGCAGCACGCGTGATCCGCGCGATGATCGCCAGCGGGATGGTGCCCAGCGCGATCGCTGGCATCAGCAGGTGCTTGACGACATCGACGAATGCCGCCCAGTCCCCCACAATGACCGCGTCGAGCAGGTAGAAGTTGGTCGGGTGCTCCAGGGAGCGGGTGATGTCAAGGCGGCCGATGCTCGGCAGCCATCCCAGCCGCACCGCGAAGATGTACTTCATGATCAGCGCCAGGAAGAACACCGGAAAGCTGATGCCGATCAGCGAGGCCACCAGGCTGGCGTTGTCCAGGACGCCCTGGTAGCGCTTGGCCGCGATGAATCCGAGGGGAACACCCGCCAGCACGGCGAATAAGATCGCGGCGAACCCCAGCTCCACGGTGGCAGGGAAGCGGTCGAGCAGCTCTTCGACGACAGGCCGGCGCGAGAGGACGCTGCTGCCGAAGTCACCCTGTATCAGGTTGCCGGCGTAGCGCAGGTACTGCACGAAGATCGGCTGGTCCAGGCCGAGCTCGCGGTTGATGGCCTCGACAGATTCTTGGGTGGCACGCTCGCCCAGCAGCGCGATGGCAGGCCCACCCGGCAACGCCCGCACGTAGGCGAACACCAGGATCGACAAGCCGATCAGGACGGGCACCAGCAACAACAGCCGCTTCGCCACATACCTCAGCAACGCTTACCTCATCCCGTCGTGACACCCGGCCGGGTCTTACGGCCCGTTGTTGGCCAACTTCCTGGCGGAGCGTAAAAGGCTCCTGCGTAGCCAGGAGGTTGGCCAACTCTCTCCTGCGTAGCCAGGAGGCGGGCCAACAGGTGACCGACTACGAACCACCTTCGATGGTCACGATGGAGAAGGGCTCCAGCGACACCGGGCTGGTCTCGTAACCCTTCACGTTGGCGCTGAAGGCCAGTGCCGGCTCGGTGTGCACGTAGGGGATCCCAGGCAAGAAGTCCATGATGAGGCGGTTGGCTTCCTGGTACAGCTCCGTGCGCCGCTCCTGGTTGGTCTCAACCTCGGCCTCGTCCAGCTTGTCGAAGATCTCCTGGTTGTCGAAGCCCCAGGCCTTCTGCTGCGACTGGAAGAAGGTACCGATGAAGTTGTCGGGGTCACCGAAGTCACCCGTCCAGCCCAGGAGGT
>JACCVM010000091.1 GCA_013698135.1 Euzebyaceae bacterium
GCGCCCACCGCCTCGAACACGCTGACCACGTCGAGGGCCACGCCGTTGCGCTGGCCGGGGAGAATCGACCCGCCGTAGAGGAACACCGAGGGCACGTTGAGGCGGGCGGCGGCCATGAGCATGCCCGGCAGCGACTTGTCGCAGCCGGCGAAGGTCACCATGGCGTCGAGGCGCTCGGCGTGCATGACTGTCTCCACCGAGTCGGCGATGACCTCCCGGCTCACCAGCGACGCCCGCATCCCCTCGTGACCCATGGAGATCGCGTCCGACACCGCGATGGTCGTGAACTCGAGGGGGAAGCCGCCGGCCGCCCGCACCCCATCCTTCGACCGCTTGGCCAGGCGGGCTAGGGGCAGGTTGCAGGGCGTGACCTCATTCCACGACGAGCACACGCCGACCTGCGCCTTGCCCCAATCGGCGTCGGTCATCCCGACCGCCCGGAGCATGGAGCGGGCCGGCGCTCGCTGCATTCCTTCGGTGACCGCGCGGCTGCGTGGGTTCATCCGCTCTGGCGTTGGTACCGACGATGCTTCTGGCATGGTCACGCAGCTCCCTTCTCGTTGGACGCCGCCCGGTAGGCGATACGCCCCCAGGGCCGGAGCCGGTCGCAAGGGTGCGGGCTTCGGCGCGTCCGGCGTGCGGGTTGCGACCGTAGCGCTTGACAACACGCACGCGGCGCTCCCGCGGCCACCGCAGCTCAGCCACCGGTAGGCTCAAAGAACACAATGCATGAGATGTATGGTCAGCGGCTGCGGCAAGACCACGCTGCTGAACTCCGTGGCCGGCTTTATCTAGCCTTCACAAAGAACGCTGCTGTGCGATGGTCGACCAATCACGGGACCCGGCAGGGACCGCGGCGTGGTGTTCCAGGACCTCCTTTGGCTGAGCGGCAGACCAGAAGCCTGTCCGGTGGGCATCGGGATTATCCCTCGACGTCATCCCGCGAAGGCAGAGTGGCGACAAAGTCGGCGATGCCTGCGATCATCTCCTCGCCGTCCAGCAGCGCCCGGTCATTGTGACCCGCACCAGCGATCTCGATGAGGCGCTTGGGCTGGGGTGCGGCGTCGTAGACCTGGCGACCGAGGGCGGGTGGAACGATCTCGTCGTCGCCGGCCAGGACGACCAGCAGCGGGACCGACGCCGCCCGCACGGCCTCGGTGACGCGATAATGGTCGCGCAGCAGCCAGCCGACGGGGAGGTGCAGCTGGACGCGCGCCGCGGCGGCCAGGGACGGAAAGGGCGAACGCAGCACCAGGCCCGCCGGCGGACGGCGCTGGGCGAGACCGGCGGCGACCGCCGCGCCGACCGACTCGCCGAAGTACACCAGGCGGTCGCCATCGCCGTGCTCGGCCAGCCAGCGCTGCGCGGCGTCGGCGTCGGCCGCCAGCCCGACCTCCGACGGTCGCCCCGCATTGCCGCCGTAGCCACGGTAGTCGAACAGCAGGACGCCCATGCCGCGAGCCGACAAGGCTCGGGCCAACGGCGCACGGTCGGCGAAGTTGCCGGCGTTGCCGTTGCAGACCAGCACCCGAGTGCCGGTGTCGGGCCCAGTAGGCGGCAGGTACCACGCCGCCAGGTCCAGGCCGTCGCTGGTGCGCAGCGTCACCGCGTGTCCAGGCAGGTCCACGACGAAAGCGTGCCGCGCGTCGGGGAAGTACAGCAGCCGCCGTTGTGTCAAGAAGACGAGCAGCACCACGGCGACCACCAGGGCCAGCAGGGCCAGCAGGCCAGCCATGATCCGCATGCTCCACCTCGGCGGCTACGCGCGGCGGCCAAGGCTAGCAGCCGCTCAGCGCGGAGAGGTCGGCCGGTTGTCGCGGCGGGCCACGGCGGGGTCGAAGCCGAACGGCAGCTCCAGGCGGTTGGCGTGCAGCAATCCCTGGTCGACCAGCAGGTCGGCGGTGGCACCGTCGGCGGTGGCTCTGCCGTCGTTCATGATTACCGCGCGCTCGCACAGCTCCAACGCGAACGGCAGGTCGTGGGTGATCACCAGCTGGGTGATCGACAGGCCGCGCAACACGTCAACCAGCTCGCGGCGTCCCGCCGGGTCAAGCCCGGAGGTCGGCTCGTCGAGGACGAGCAGGTCGGGGCGCATGGCCTGCACGGTGGCCAGGGCCACCCGCCGTTGCTCACCGCCAGACAGGTGGTGGGGAGCCCGGCCGGCGACGTCCGCCGCCCCCACAGCGTCGAGGGCCTCAGCGACGCGGACGTCCAGTTCCTCCCCGCGCAGCCCCAGGTTGGCCGGCCCGAAGGCGACGTCGTCACGCACCGTCGGCATGAACAGCTGGTCGTCGGGGTCCTGGAACACCAGGCCGACGCACCGGCGGATCTCGGGCAGGTTGGCGTCGGTCACGGGCAGAGCACCGATGTGGATGCTGCCTGCGTCGGCCTCGTAGATGCCGTTGCAATGCAGTGCCAGCGTCGTCTTGCCCGCCCCGTTGGGACCGAGCAGCGCAACTCGCTGGCCGTGCTCGATCCGCAGATCCACGCCGCGCAGCGCCTTACGCCCGTCGGGGTAGGCGAAGTGGACGTCGCGAATGTCCACGGCGGGATGACTCACATCAGGGCCAGGAAGGCGGTGATCGCCGTGCCAGTGGCCACGCCCGGTGCGATGGCCGCGATCAGCCACTCACGTTTGGTGGCCACCCGCCGGTCGAGCGCCGGCATCGTGCCGGTGTACCCGCGCGACAGCATCGCCGCATGCACCCGCTCCCCGCGCTCGTAGGAACGGATGAACAGCGCGCCGGCCGAGGTCGCGATGGGGCGTGCCTGCCACAGCCAGCGCGGGTCGTAGCCCCTGGCGGTCATGGCCGTGCGCATCCGGCGCAGGTCGCCGGCGATTAGCTCCAGGTAGCGGATCATGAACGCCGCGATCGCGGTGAACGTCTCGGGGACCCGCAGCTGCGCCATACCCCGCAGGATGCTCGGGATCTCCGTGGTTCCGGCCAGCAGGATGCTGACCGTCGCGCCGAGCGTGGCCTTCGCGAGAACGTTCCAGGCGCCCCACAGGCCAGCCTGCGACACCGACACGCCCAGCACGTCCACCCGCTCACCGGAGCCGACGAACGGGATGAGGAACGCAAAGGTGATGAACGGCAGGATGACCGCCAGGCGAGCCAGGACGAACGCGACCGGCAGGCGCGCCAGCCGCACCACCACCGCCAGCGCGGCCGCGTCGATCGCGAAGGCCCACATCGCCTCGCGTGGGGTGACGGCGACGGCCAGCACGAACCCGAAGGCGGCGGCGAGCTTGACCTGGGGAGCCAGCCGGTGGACGGGGCTGTGCTCGTGGACGTACAGCGCATGGGCGTGGCCGGCACCCATCGTTCAGACCGCCGCGTGGGCGTGGCTGAGGCGCATTGCCGTTCAGACCGCCGCGTGGTGGCCGTCGCGCACTGCCGTTCAGACCGCCGCGTGGTGGTGGTCGCGGTCCGGCTCTCGCCGCCGGTCGCGTAGCGCAAAGAACAGCCCGCTACCGACCGCCAGGGTGATAACCACCCCGGCCGTGCCCGCGATCGCCAGGCTCAACGTCTCGTTGGCCACGCCGGTGGTGGCGTAGTCGGCGAAGACACTGCTGCCGAACGCGTGGTCCTGCGCACTGTCGATGAAGCCCGTGTCCGTGGCGACGCGCTCAAGGCCGTCGGGGTCAGGGGCGGCGAACTGGCTGACGACCACCGCGAACAGCAGGGCCACCAGCACCCCGCCGATCAGGAAGCCGCGCATCCCCATGGCGGGCCGCTCGGCCAGGGTGGCACGGTCCAGGTCCTTCACGCCGTAGACCAGGTCGGGGCGGGCGACGAGCACGGCCCCCACGGCCAGCGCGCTGATGATGGCCTCGCCGATGCCGATCAGCAGGTGCACGCCGACCATGGCGCCGAAGACGGTGTCGAACGGCACGGGCGCGGTGGCCCCGAACAGCCACTCGATCGAGAAGGCCATCGACGACAGCACCACCGATAACCCGGCAGCCACACCCGTGGCGAGGATCACCCCCGTGGCGTTGGACGGCAGCAGCCGGCGCAGCAGCAGGAAGATGGCATAGCCGCCGAACGAGGTGATGACCGCCATGTTGAGCACGTTGTAGCCCAGGGCGGTCAGGCCCCCGTCGGCGAAGGCCAGCGCCTGCACCACCACCACGACGGTGACCACCAGCGCACCCGTGGCGGGGCCGAGCAGGATCGCCGCCAGCGCACCGCCCAGCAGGTGTCCGGTGGTGCCCGCCGCCACCGGGAAGTTGAACATCTGCGCGGCGAAGATGAACGCCGCCGAGATTCCCGCCAGTGGCACCTGCTTGTCGCGCAGCTGCTCACGAGTCCGGCGCAGCGCCACCGCGATCGTGCCGGCGCTGACGGCTCCGGTGGCAACCGCCGTGCCGGCGTTCAGGAACCCGTCTGGTGCGTGCATGGCGCCTCCCGGTGGGAATCGAGCCTTGCCAGTATCGCGAGTCGTTCGCAATTTATAGGCGCCGCCCCGCGATGGCAACGGCCGCGTGGCGTACCATGCCGGCGTGGATGCCGAGGCGACGCTGGAACCCGCCCTGCAGAAGCGTGGGCACCGGCTGACCCGGCCACGCCGGTTGGTGTGGGACGCGTTGCGGTCGGCCGACCGGCACTTGACCGCCGAACAGGTCGCTGCGCGTGTCCATGAGGTCGATCCGGACGTCAACCTGGCGTCGGTCTACCGCTCGCTCGCCTTGTTCGCCGAGCTGGACCTCGCCCGCGAGTCGCATCTGGGCGTCGACAACGCCTCGCGCTGGGAACCGGCGCACCCCGACGACCACTTCCACCTCGTGTGCCGGTCCTGCGGCGAGGTGCAGCACCACGCCGGCGACCTGGTGGAGCAGCTGCGCGTGCAGCTGCGGACGCGCCAGGGCTTCGACGCCGACGCCATCGACCTGGTGGTGTCAGGCCACTGCGACCGCTGCGCCGAGGCTCAGCCCTGATCACCCCGCCGAGGCGCGCCTTCCAGGGTCGGCGAACCACACGGCCGCGGCCAGGGCGAGGACGCCGGCGCCGCTGACCACGGACGGCAGCGGCAGGCTCAGCGCCAGCGCCGCGCACCCCACCAGGCCGAGCGCGGCGAGCCAGCGCGGCCAGCGCCGCCGGTCGTCGCCCAAGGTCCAGGCGCTGGCGTTGGCGATCGCGTAGTAGGCGAGCACGGTGAAGGAGCTGAACCCGATCGCGCCGCGCAGGTCCACCGCCAGCACCAAGGCGATGACGAGCACGGCAACCGTTGCCTCGGCCAGGTGCGGCACCTTGTTGCGCGGATGCACGGCGGCGAGGTAGCGGGGCAGCTCGCCGTTGCGGGCCATCGCGAAGGTGGTGCGGCTGACCCCGACGGTCAACGACAGCAGGACGCCAAGTGAGGCGACGGTGGCGCCGATGCGCACGGCCGGCAGCAGCACGGCGAGCCGCCCTCCCTCGACCGCCGTGGCCAACGGCGCGGAGCTGCTCGCCAGCCGCTCGGGGCCGGCCGCCAGCAGTGCGGCGACGGCGACGGCCGCGTACACGCCGAGTGTGATGCCCAGAGCCAAGGGAATCGCGCGAGGGATCGTGCGCTCCGGCTCGACGACCTCCTCGCCCAGCGTGGCGATCCGCGCGTAGCCAGCGAAGGCGAAGAACAGCAGCCCGGCAGACTGCAAGATCCCGCGCAGACCGCCCACGCCGAGGTCACCAAGATTGCCGGCATCGCCCTGCCCACCGAACAGCGCCGCCACAACGACGGCGGCCAGGGCGGCGAACACGATCGCTACGACCCCGCGGGTCAGGGCCGCCGTCTTCTGCACGCCGGCGTAGTTGACGGTGGTGCAGGCGACCACCGCGGCCACGGCCAGCGACCTGGCGAAGTCCGGGTAGGCGTACGCGCCGAAGGTCAGGGCCATCGCCGCGCAGCTCGCGGTCTTGCCGACGACGAATCCGGCGCCGGCGAGGTAGCCCCAGAACGGCCCCAGCTGCCGGCGGCCGTAGACGTAGGTACCGCCGGACTCGGGGTGGACCGCCGCCAGTTGCGCCGAGGACGTGGCGTTGCAGTAGGCGACGGCGGCGGCAACCGCCAGACCGATCAGCAGTCCCGCGCCCGCCGCCTCGGCGGCTGGTCCGATGGCCGCGAACACCCCGGCGCCGACCATCGATCCCAGACCGATGACGACCGCGTCGCGCGTGGTCAGCCGCCGTGCCAGCCGTGCTTGCTCCCCGGCGTCCGATCCCATCCGGCCCTCCTCGGCTTGCTAGCGGCTGGCCGTGACCGCTGCACGCTCGAAGACCGCCGCGATCCCCTGACCGCCTCCGATGCACATCGTCTCCAGGCCGTAGCGAGCTTCGCGGCGTTGCATCTCGTGCAGCAGCGTGGCCAGAATCCTGGCGCCGGTGGCACCGACCGGGTGACCCAGCGAGATACCCGACCCGTTGACGTTGAGCCGATCGAAGTCGGCGTCCGACAGCTTCCATTCCCGGGTCACGGCCAGCACCTGGGCGGCAAACGCCTCGTTGAGCTCGATCAGGTCCATGTCGGCCAGGGTGAGCCCCGCCCGGTCCAGCGCCCGAGCGGAGGCCGGGACGGGACCGATGCCCATCGTCTTCGGCGGTACACCGGCCACGGCCCACGACACGAGCCGGGCAAGGGGGCGAAGGCCGAGCGCCTCCGCGCGGGCGGGATGGGTGACGATGCAAGCCGCCGCGCCGTCGTTCTGGCCGCTGGCGTTCCCCGCGGTCACCGTGGCCTCCGGGTCCGCACCCGAGCGCACCGCCCGCAACCGGGCGAGCTGCTCCAGCGACGTGTCCCTGCGGGGATGCTCGTCGCTGTCGACCGTGGTGTCGCCGCGACGGCTCGGAACGGTCACCGGCACGATCTCGTCGCTGAACCGCCCCTCGTCCTGCGCGGCGACGGCACGCTGATGCGAGCTCAGCGCGAGCTCGTCCTGCTCCTGCCGCCCGATCTTGTATTCCCGCCGCAGGTTCTCGGCCGTCTCCAGCATGCCGCCCGGTACCGGATGGTTCACCCCACCGGCGGTCACTCGCGCGCGACCAAGACGGTCCACCAGATCGACGGAGTCACCGGCACCCCACCGCAGACTGCCGGCGTAGTGCTCGGCCGAGCTCATGCTCTCCGCCCCCCCGGCGATCACCAGGTCGCACACGCCGGTCTGGACCTGCATCGCCGCGTAGCAGACCGCCTGCAGTCCCGATCCGCAGCGCCGGTCCAACTGCAGGCCCGGCACGTCGCTACCCAGCCCCGCGTCCAGCGCCGCGACCCGGCCGATCGCGGGAGCCTCGCCGTTCGGGTAACCCTGCCCAAAGACCACGTCGTCGACGTCGCCCGACTCCAGTCCCGCACGGTCGCACAACGCCCGGATCACGGCCGCACCAAGGGTGGCCGCCGGCAGTGGCTTCAGCACGCCGCCGTAGCGGCCGACTGGCGTGCGGAGGGGTTGGCAGACAACGGCGTCGCGCATCAGCTCGAGGCTTCTCGCAGGGAAGCCAAGCCTAGGAGATCGCCGGGTGGCTAGCTGGCGGCGGCGGCGCGCCACGTCGGCCACGCCACCGGCGCAGCACCCTCGATCTGATCGACGATCTGACCGAGGTACCAACGCCGGAACGTGACCAGCTCGGGCGGGGTCGCCAGCGTCAGCAGCTCTCCTTTGCGGCAGTAGTCGTCGGCCTCTTCAAGCAGAGCGGCCAGCGACAAGGCCGCCTCGCGTGCCTCGACCGGCAGCTGCATCTGGGTGTCGATGCTGCGGTCGCCGCGCTGCATCGCCCGCTCGATCAGCGCGTTGGGCTCGGCGGTGAAGGCAGCGAAGCGCTCCCGCAGGGCGGTCGCCACGTCCAGCAGCCGGCGTGGCACGTCGTAGTCGGTGTTGGGATGTGGGTTGGCGATCAGCGCGAACTCTCGCAGCAGGCCCTCGTGCTGCTCCTGCGCGCGGGCCATCACGTCCAGCGGCAAGGCGACCAGGCGCACGCGATGCAAGTCCAGCCCGCTGCTGGTCGGTGTCACGTCAGGCCACCGCGGGCGCGAGCTCGAACCACACCGTCTTCCCGCTGGGACCGATGTCGCTGCCCCACGCGTCGGCCAGCGATTCGACCAGGACCAAGCCCCGGCCGGTCGCGGCCTCGGCGCTGTAGCGACGCACGGACGGGGCCAGCGACGACTGATCGCCCACCTCCATGCGCAGCCCGCCGCTGGTCCGTACCACGGTCAGCGTCACCTCGCTGCGCGCATGCAGCACCGCGTTGGTGACCAGTTCGCTGACCAGGATCAAGGCGGTGTCGGTCAGCTCGGGCAGACCGAGCTCGCTCAACGCCGAGGTCACGAACCGGCGGGCCTGACGGGCGCTGAGGGGTTCGGCAGGCAGGGTGGTATGCAGGACCGTCACCATTCCATCCCTGCCCTCGTCCATCGCACGAACCCCAACCCCCGGCTCTCTGCGCGACCAGCAGGTCTGCGCAAGAAAGGGGCGCCTTACTGAGGGTCACCATTACAGCGTGTCGCGAAACCTCATCGGCGTTCGGCAGTCCGCAGGCGTCACCGCGACCGGCCCGGTGGTTGCTCCACTCCGTTCCCACGGTCCTCCCAGCGGGTCCGCAGCCGGACACCCAGGTTGATGGGCGAACCCATGAACCCGAACGTCTCCCGCAGCCGTCGCTCCAGGTAACGCAGGTAGCCGGGTGACAGCTCGCCGGTGGTGAAGATCCGGAACGTGGGTGGGCCCACCGCCACCTGGGTGGCGTAGCGCAACCGCACGGGGCGCCCGTCGTGCAGTGGCGGGGCGGTGGCCGCCGTGGCCTCGGACAGCCATTCGTTCAGCCTCGCCGTGGGCACCCGTTGCGTCCACTGCGCCAGCACCGCGTCGACCGCGGGCAGCAGCCGGTCGATGCCGCGGCCGGTGGCGGCTGACGTGCGTACCAGCGGCGCCCATCCGACGAAGTGCAGCAGCCGTTCGAGCTCCCGCTCGATCCACCCGCGACGGTCCTCGTCGACCAGATCCCATTTGTTGAGCACGACCACCAGCGCCCGACCGGCATCCAGGATCTGGCGAGCCAGCTTCTGCTCCTGCTCCCCCACCTCCTGGGCGGCGTCCACCACCAGCAACGCAACCGACGCCGCGTGCAGCGCCTGGACCGTCCGCACCGAGCTGTAGTACTCGGTGGGTTCGCCCTTGCGCAGCTTGCGGCGCAGGCCCGCGGTGTCGACGAAGCGGTAGGCCAGCCCGCCCTCCACCTCGACGATGGTGTCGACGGAGTCGCGGGTGGTGCCGGGGCGAGCGTCGACGATGGTGCGCTGCTCGCCGAGCAGGCGGTTGAACAGCGAGGACTTGCCGACGTTGGGCCGACCGATCAGCGCCACGCCACCGACCTCGTCGGCGGGCGGCTGCGCCCGCTCGAAGGCGCCGTCGGCGCCGAGCCGTTCGACGATGACATCAAGCAGGTCGCCCGAGCCACGGCCGTGCAACGCGCTGACCGCCAACGGCTCGCCCAGTCCAAGGGCGTACAGCGCCGCCAGCTCCGCGTGCGGCTGGCTGGGCTTGCCGAGCCCGTCGGCCTTGTTGCCCACGAGCAGGACCGGTAACCCGGCCGCACGGAGCCAGTCCGCGGCGGCCGCGTCCTCCTCGGTGATCCCCACGGTGGCGTCGACCACCAGCAGCACCAGATCGGCCGCCTGGGTGGCCACCTCCGCCGAAGCCGAGATGGCGTCGGCGAGCGGATCGGGCGAGTTCTCGCGGTTGCCGGACCCGCGACCGCCGGACCCGCGACCGCGCTCGGCGTTGCGGCCGCGCGCCCATCCCGGCGTCCAGCCGCCGGTGTCGACCAGCGCCAGGCGATGGTGGCCCCACTCCAC
>JACCVM010000122.1 GCA_013698135.1 Euzebyaceae bacterium
CGTCGACCGGGTCAACGACGTCATCTATCTGATCGCCGTGGTCTCGGTCGGCGCTCCCCCGGAGCTGGCGGTCGTGTGCGGAGTTGCCTTCTTCCTGTTGGAGTACGTGCGGGCTCGCGCGGCCAACGCCGGAGGCGGCGAGATCGGGGCCGTCACCCTCGGCGAGCGGGCCAACCGCGTCATCCTGTGCTCGGCGTCCATCCACTTCGGCGGCGTCTTCGTGGGTTCCGCGGAGCTGGTCGCCACCCTCGGCATGGCGGCGTTGACGGGCTTCTCGATCATCGGGCTCGGCCAGATGGTCTACGCCGTGCACCGCCAGCTCGCCGGGCAACCGTCCTGACGCCTGCGTCCCGCGACTCAGGCGGGCCCGATGAGGTCGGCGACGATCTTGGCCGACAGCGTGACCAGCGGCAGCCCGCCGCCGGGGTGTGAGGAGCCGCCCACGAGGAACAGGCCCGCAACGGGTGAGCGGTTCGCGGGCCGCAGGAACGCCGCGCGACGGCCGTTGGACGACGTGCCGTAGATCGCCCCGCCAACGGCCCGGGTGCGCCGCTGGAGATCGGCGGGGGTCAGCACCTCTCGGCAGACGACGCGGTCGCCGACGTCAAGGCCCCGCTCGGCCAGCAGCGTCACGATCCGGTCGGCGTAACGGCCCGCCAGCCCTGGCGTGTCCCAGTCAACCCCCCGGCCCGGCTCGTGGCGGGGGGCGTTGACCAGCACGAACCATGCCTGGTAGCCGGCAGGGGCGGCGGAGGGGTCCCTCGGCACGGACACGTACAGGGTCGGATCGGCGACCGGCTGGGGCGAAGGGCCGAAGATGTCGTCGAACTCGGCGTCGTAGCGGGCGGGAAACAGCACGTTGTGGTGAGCGATCGCCGGTGTGGTGCTCCGCACGCCGAGCAGCACGACGAACCCCGACAAGGACGCGGGAGCCATCGTCAGCCGTCGCCGAGCCCCGGCCGCCACGGCATCCGGCACCAGGTCGTGGTACAGGTGCGCGGCGTCGGCGTTGGCCACGACGGCGTCGGCGACCAGCCGCTCGCCGCCGGTCAGCCGTACTCCGGCGACCCGGCCGCCGGCCAGCTGGATGCTGGCAACGTCGGCGCCGGTGCGCACGACGGCGCCCCGCTCGACCGCGCGGTCGCGGACCACCTGCCCGAGCCGGTACAGCCCACCCTTGACATACCACGCGCCGAAGGCCTGCTCGGCGTAGGGCACGGCCGCCAAGGCAGCGGGAGCGCGACGCGGGTCCGAGCCGGTGTAGGTCGCGTAGCGGTCGAGAAGCAGCCGCAGCCGTGGGTCGCGCAGGTAGCGACGGCCGAGGTCGCGCAGCGTCCGGTGCGGCGCGATGGTCGTCAGGTCGCGCACGTGCACGGCGTGACGCAGCAGCTGCGCGGGTCCGGTCAGCGGACGGCGCAGGAACGGACCCTCGACCGCGTTCCAGATCGCCGCCGCCCGCACCATGAACCGCCGCCAATCGTCCCCGCTGCCCGGTGCCAGCGCGGCGTCCAGACGCCTGGAAAAGTCCTCGAGATCGTCGGTCGCGTCCAGTTGCACCCCGTCGGCGAAGCGGTACCGCGCGATGGGCTCGACGCGTTGCAGGTCCACGACGGTGTCCAGCGCAGCGCCGGTGTCGGCGAACAGCTCGGCGAAGACCTGGGGCATCGTCAGCAGCGACGGGCCGGTGTCGAAGCGGAAGCCGTCCCGCTGGAGCAGGCCGAGCTTGCCGCCCACCGCCGGTGCCTGCTCGCAGACCGTGACGGTGTGGCCTGCGGCGGCCAGGCGTGCCGCCGCGGCGAGCCCACCGACCCCCGCACCCACCACGACGATGCGGCTCAGGTGATCACCCGGCCCTTCCAGGTCGTGGTCCCGGCCCGGTGGTGCCGCAGGCTGCGGGCCGTCAGCCACGCCATGGCCGCCACCGACGCGGGGTGCGCCGGCGCGTCCGTCAGGCGACCGCCGGTACGGGCGGCCGTGACCATCCGCCCGGCCACCCCGGCGACGTAGCCGGCCACGCCCATCCTGGTGAGGGCGCTCCGGCGCCGGACCACGCCGGTCACAGCGGCCGCCGGCGGCAACAGGTACAGCCAGGCCAGCAAGGCCGTGGCACCGACCGCGCCGGGGGTGGAGCCGAACGCCGCCCACAGGCTCTTGGTGTAGCCGTCACGCAGCTCCGGCCAGCCCCAGTACATCCGGCACGTCGCGATGTCGGTCCCGTCGGCGACGGTCGCTCGGTAGCCCTGCGCCTTGAACCGGCGTGCCAAGGCGACGTCCTCGACGACCTCGGCGCGGACACCTGTGTGGCCGCCAGCGGCACGGTACGCCTCGGCGCGGCAGGCGAGCAGCTGGCCATTGGCGGCGCACAGTGCGGGCGAGGGCGAGCGCTCCGCCAGCCGCAGCGGCAGGAACGTCAGCCAGGACCACTGCAGCAGCGGTTGCACCAGTCGCTCGGCCGCCGTTGCCACCAGCTGCCGTGGGTAGGGCGACACGAGGTCAAGCCCGGCGTCGTCGAGCAGCGCCAGGCTGCGCGACAAGCCGTCCGGGCGCAACACCACGTCAGCGTCGACGAAGACCAGCACGTCGCCCGCGGCGTCGTCGGCGAGCTGCTGACAGGCGTGGGGCTTGCCCAGCCACCCCGGTGGCAGCGGCGTGCCTTGCAGAACCCGCACCCGCAGGTCGGACCCGGCCGTGCGGCGCACGACCTCCGCGGTGGAGTCGGTGGAACCGTCGTCGAGGATCAGGAGCTCGTAGTGCACATCGCGGGAGGCCAGCAGGGCACGGACGCACGGACCGACCCGCTGCGCCTCGTCGCGGACCGGCAGCAGCACGCTGACCAGGGAGTGAGCGTCTGCTCGGAGACCGCCGCTCGACACCGCGGCCGGGGGGGAGCGCAGCAGCCGGGCGTTGACGGCGGCGTGTGCGGCCAGCAGCGCCGAACCCGCCGATGCCGCCGCGACCAGCCGGCTCACCGACGAGACGCTCGCAAGAACAGCGCCACGACGATTCCCATGCCGACTCCGCCCACAACGGCCGACCCCGGCAACCCGAAGAAGGCGGCGTGGGCCAGGACCGAGGACGCGTAGGTCCACAGGTACAGCGCGAAGGGCACCCGATCGGCAACCCGCACGGCCGCCAGCTGGTCGTCATCCACAACCCAGTAGGCGCCGGCCGGCACGTGCACGAGCACCGCCATCATCGCCGTGGCGATGACGAACCAGGAGATGAAGTTGGACGCCGGGATGCCGAGCAGCTCCGGCCCGCTGCCGCCGCGCCACGCCCAGTGACCGGCGTCAACCATCTGTGGATCCAGGAACAGGTCCCAGGACGCCAGCGCCGCGCCTGCGGTCAGCGGCGTCCACTGACGGCCCTGCCCGATTCGCGCCCCCACCAACAGCGCCGGGTAGCCCATCATCGTCCAGGCCAGCGGGATGACGACCGGCACGCCGAGCACCTTGGCGCCGAGGCTGTCGCTGTATGCGTAGGCGCCGAACGGCACGCCGGTGGCGACGCCGGCGGCCTCGACCAGCAATCCCCCACCAGCGGTCACCGCCACCAGCGCGGCCGCGAACCGCCAACCACGCCAGACGGCGGCGTGGCTGACCGATGCCGCGAAGAACAACACCACGCTGACGACCGTGACGGTGTCCCTAGCCGACCCCTGCACCAGGGGGTAGACGATCTGCGAGCAGACCGTCGCGGCGGCGAGCACCACCGGCAGGGCTCGGACACCCCGGCCAGGCAGCGCCATGGCCCGCCGCTCGGCGGGAAGGGTTACCGCCACCAGCGACGTGCCTTGTTCCGGTCGGCGAGCAGCACGTTGGCCGCCGACCGGCCGCTGGCGCCGAACACCCCACCGCCTGGATGCGTCGAGGCGCCGGTGAGGTACAGGCCGTCCAACGGCGTGCGGTAGCCCGCCAGCTCCGGCAGTGGTCGCCAGGCGAACATCTGATCCAGTGACATCTCGACGTGCATCACGTTGCCGCGCCGCAGCCCGAGCTCTCGCTCCAGGTCAAGCGGCGTCTGCACGTGCATCCGCTCGACGCTAGCGGCGAAGCCGGGGGCCGCGGCGTCGACTGCCTCGACCAGCTTGGTGCCCTCGCGCTCGGCGATGGCGTCCCAGGTCTCGCCGTTGCTCAGCTCGTAGGGGTGCCACTGGCCCCACACCGTGACGTTGTGCTTGCCGGGCGGCGCGAGAGTGTCGTCGAACGCCGAAAAGGTCATCGCCAGCGCCGCCGGCGCCGACGGCGGCAGCCCGGCGCTGAACTCGCCGTGGGCTCGTCGCAGAAAGTTGCGAGAAGGTGCCAGCAGCTGCAGCGCCCGCCACGGCTGTTCGCCTTCGGCAGCGGGGTAGTGCGGGAGGTCGTTGGTGGCCAGCCGCACGACCATGCCGATGCCGTTGCCGACGCGGATGCTGCGGTTGACCCGCTGCGCCAACGCGGGCGGCAAGTCGTCGACCAGCTCGAAGGTGGTGAGGACGTGGCAGCCGGCGAGAACCGCCGTCGCGGCGATCCGCTCGCCGGAGTCGGTGGCGATCCCGCGCACCTTGCCGTCGCGAACGTAGATGCGGGCGCAACCGTCGTTCAGCCTTACGGTGCCGCCGAGGGCCTCGAAACGCCGGGCCAAGGCCACCGACAGCATGCCGGAGCCGCCGACGGGATGCCCGGGAGGGCGCCGGTGCAGCAGCGCGTTCCAGCCGACGAGATCGGCGGTGGCGGCCTCGTGGGTCGGCGGTCCGGACTGTGCGCCCAGCCAAGCCATCGCCGTCTTGAGGCGCTCGTCGTCGAAGTGCTCGTCGAGCAGCGCGTCGCCGCTGGTCAGGAACTGCCGTGACAGCTCCATCCCGTCCAGGCCGGTGGAACGCCCCACCGACCACAGGTGACGGCCGAGGTTGGCACCCGTCGGCGGCGCCTGGAAGGCCTCGAAGATCCGAGTGTTGCGGTCCGCCCAGTCGTCGACGAACCGCTGGTAGGCCTCGGCGTCCTTGGCGCCGCAGACCTTCTCGATCGAGGCACAGGTGGCGTCGAGGTCACCCCAGAAGGTGAGGGCCTGGTCGCCGAACGGCGCGAACCCCCACGGGTCGAGGTCTTGGTAGACCAGGCCCACCGCCGCGAGGTCGAGGTCTTCGACAATGCCGGTGTGGCGAACCATGATGTGGGCCGACGAGCCGACATCCATCTGGTAACCAGGGAAGCGCTCGACGGTGGAGACCGCCCCGCCCACGACCTCACGGCGCTCGACGACCTCGACGTCCAGGCCGGCGCGCGCCAGGTAGCAGGCGGCGACGAGGGCGTTGTGGCCCGCCCCCACGATGACGACGTCGCGCATGGCTGCCGAGTGTAGGTGGGCAGGTCAGCCGAGCGGGTCCGCCCCCTCGACCGAGCCTTGGGTGGTCAGCACCGCGAAGCGCGAGAACAGCTCTTCGGCGTACCAGCCCTCGTCGCGTGTGCGCTGGATGACCTCGCGATGCCGCGGGCGGGCGTAGGCATAGGCGGTGAGGTCGGCGTTCGAGCGCCACACGCTGAAGGTGGCTTGCAGGCCAAACGGCGCCTCACCGATCCCGATGGCGTAGCGCAGCCCTGGCTGGCGGTGCAGATCCGCCGACACCGGCGGCACCGCCCGCCAGAAGGCGAGGCTGCGCGACGACCGGATGCGTGCCCGGGTGAGCACGGCGACGTTGGCGTGCGCGGGTGCATGGGGCCACAGCGCCGACGCCAGCGGGTCGCGGCCCGCCCAGCGACCACGCGACCTCACCGGAGCCAGCTCCGCACGCCAGCGCTCGTCGGTGATCCCTGCCCAGGCGCGGGGGACCGGTGACTCGGCCTCGAAGGCGTCAAGGGCAGCGGCGTTGTCCCACACCGCGAACAACCCCCAGCGGCGAGGGTCGGCGTCGCGCAACGTGAACGTGCGCCCGCTGCCGGTACCCAGCAGCTTGGAGAACCGCAGCCCGGGGGTCGAGGCCAGCGGAGCCCGGTCGAGGCCCATCCGCAGCAACGCCTTCCCGACGCCCGCTCCAGAGACGCCGAACAGATGCAAGGTCGCTACCGGCGCACCGTGGTACCGCACTGGTCGACAGTACCCGTTGTGTTCCACGGCGCTACCGTTGCGCGATGCCGTTGGACGCGCACCGCCGGGTCAACCGTGCCAACTGGGATGAGCGGGTGGCGATCCACGTCGCGTCGCGGCAGTACGACGCTGCGGGCTTCATCTCCGACCCCACCCGGATCAGCGGCGTGGTGGCCTTCGACGCCGAGCGTCTCGGAGACGTGCGCGGCAAGTCGCTGCTGCACCCGGAATGCCACTTCGGCCGCGACACCCTGTCGTGGGCCAGTCTCGGTGCCACCGTCACCGGCCTGGACTTCTCCGCCGAGGCGCTGGTGGCGGCCCGCGAGCTGAGCGCCGCCAGTGGGGTTCCTGGCCGCTTCGTCGAGGCCGAGCTGTACGACGCGCCGGGCGTCCTGCATGAGCGATTCGACATCGTCTACACGGGAGTGGGTGCCCTCAACTGGCTGCCCGACGTCAGGCGCTGGGCGCAGGTTGTGGCGGGATTCCTGCGGCCAGGTGGGGTCTTGCTGGGGTTTCCCGAGACTTACACCGACGGCGAGGCCCGGCTCACCAACGCCGTCACCTATGAGTGGAATCACTCCCTGACGGTCCGTAAGCCGCCGATGAACTCCGCAGGAGGCGGCAGGAGACATTGACGAGGGTCTTTGCGGATCCTGTGGTGTTGTTGGAGGAGCGTGAGAACAGGCCGTCACATATCGTCCGGCAGGCGCCGGCGGCCCACGAACCCGGTCTCAGCGGTGTGATACCAGCCAATGCTGGTCTCGCCTTCCAGCCAGCACAGCAGCACCTTCTTACCGTCGAGCTCACTGGGCAGGTCGACGATGAGCGGCGCGATGCCCTTGAGTTCGATGCCCTGGGCCGTGAACCAGTCGATCGCCTCTTGGAGGTGGGCCTCGAGCGCCTTCACTTCGGGAATGCCGCCGGCAGGTTCGGACCCGGTGCGCAACGCCGCGGAGGCGTCGGCGAGATCGGCGCGCAGGCGGACGATTCGCTCTGCGTGCTCCCGCAGGGTCGGTAGGAGGTCTCGGGCCTCGTTGAGGGTGAAACGCGGTGCCATGGAGCCCGGTGTCACCTCCCGCCGCCGTCCGACTCTTGCGCGTCGAGCCGGCGCACCAGCGTGACCGGTGCGACGCAGCGGTAGGCCTCCTCGACCACCCCGGCGACCTCGTCCCAGTCAGCGGCGACGTCCAGCCGCAGCCCGATCCAGCCGCGGTGGCCGACGTAGGGCGGGCGGAAGAAGCGCTCCGAGTCCGACCGGATCATCTCCTCCTGCACGCCGGGTGGCGCGGCGCACATGATGGCGAGACGGCCGTCGCCGTGGTGGTCGTCGGTCAGGTAGCACAGCGTCCGCTTGCCCCGGACGAAGAACGTGACCGCACCGTGGCTGACGCGTTCGGTGACCTCGGGCATGCCCGCGCAGATCTGTCGGAGACGATCGGTCGCCTCGGCGACGTCGGCGTCGGTGTAGCGCAGCTGATCTCGGGGGGTGGGCTCCATTGTCGGCGGCAACGCTAGCCGAGCAGGGCTTGGATCTGTGCCCGTGTGGGCAGGCCGGGTTCGGCACCGCGGATGGTAGCGGCATGGGCACCGGCGCCACAGGCGAAGCCGACGGCTTCGGCGTATCCCGAGCCTTCGGCCAAGGCAACCGCCAGGGCGGCACAGAAGCTGTCACCCGCCCCGGTGGTGTCGACGGCCTGCACCTGCGGTGAGCTCGCCGCGCCGCTGCCGGTGCCGTCGCACCAGGTGGCTCCGGCCGCTCCCAGCGTCACCACGCTGCTGCGCGACTCCGTGCACAGTGCCCGGGCCATGGCCTGGCCGTCGCTGACGTCCGGCTCTCCGGGGCCCCCTGGCACGTCAGCGAGCAGCGCTCGGGCCTCGACCTCGTTGGGACAGACGACGGTGGCGACGGCGAGCATCTCCGGGCTGACGTCGTGGACGGGGGCTGGGCTGAGGACCACGATGCCGCCACGGCCTCGTATCACCTTGCCGGCCCGCTCTGATGCGGCTGGCGTCACCTCGCCCTGGAGCAACAGGACGTCGCAGTCGGGCAGCTCGGCGCAGTGGGCGGGCGAAAGCCGGTGATTGGCGCCGGGGTACTGCACGAACCCGACCTCGCCGTCGGGCGTAATGAGCGGAACGGCGACCGCGGTGCCGACACCCCGCAACTGCACCACTCGCCGGGCGTCGATGCCTTCGTGCTCCAAGGCCTTGAGGAAGCCGTCGCCGTAGGCGTCGTGACCCACCGCACCGACCATGGTTACCTCGGCACCGAGCCGGGCCAGGGCCACGGCCTGGTTGTAGCCCTTGCCGCCACGGAAGCTGCCGAACTCGGCGGCGATGATCACCTCGCCGGGGCCGGGACGCTTGGGCACGTGGAAGGCGAGGTCCGCCACCATGGACCCCACCACCACGGCGCGCACCATCTGGAGTGCCCTCAGTCTGGTGCGCGAGCTTGCCTCAGCGCAGCGGTGCGCCGTTCTCCATATCGAAGAAGTGCAGGTTCTCGGTCTTGAACGCCACGTCGATCTTCTGACCGACCTTCGGTGCGTCGCGTGGTTCCATGCGGGCGGTGAAGACCTGCCCACCGGACTCGGCGGCGCGCTGCATCTCGGCGAACGCCTCGGCGTCGTCGACGGCCTCTCGCATGTCCTCGGTGACGATGGGCGGCGCGGTCATGCCGAAGTGGACGATGAGCTCTGAACCGAGAGCCTCGACCAGGGTCACGTTGCGCTGCGGCAGCTGCAGATCGTCCGGCACCGATCCGTCCGGGCGGAAGAAGTGCTCGGGTCGCATACCCACGGCCACCTTCTTGCCGATGTAGTCACGGACCCTCGGGTAGCGGTCGATGGCCTCGTCGGGCACCCGCAGCGCGACGGTGGTTCCCATCTTCAGGGCCACCCCGCCGCCGTCGCCACTCTCCAGCGTCCCCTCGGCCAGGTTCATGGCAGGCGAGCCGATGAAGCCGGCGACGAACAGGTTGTCCGGGTTGTCGTACAGCTCCTGAGGGCTGTCCACCTGCATCAGCTCACCGCGCTTGAGCACCGCAACGCGGTCACCCATGGTCATGGCCTCGACCTGGTCGTGCGTCACGTACAGCGTGGTGACGCCCATCCGCTGCTGCAGCTCGGCGATCTCCGCGCGCATCTGCACGCGCAGCTTCGCGTCAAGGTTCGACAGCGGCTCGTCCATCAGGAACGCTTTTGGTTCCCGCACGATCGCCCGGCCCATCGCCACCCGCTGGCGCTGGCCACCGGACAGGGCCTTGGGCTTGCGGTCCAGATACTCCGTCAGCCCGAGGAGCTCGCCGGCCTCCTTGACCCGCTTGCTGATCTCGTCCTTGGGCACCTTGGCGAGCTTGAGGGCGAAACCCATGTTGTCGGCGACGGACATATGCGGGTAGAGCGCGTAGCTCTGGAACACCATCGCGATGTCGCGTTCCTTGGGCGTCATGTTATTGACGACCTGGTCGCCGATGATCATCTTGCCGTCAGAGATCTCCTCGAGACCCGCGACCATCCGCAAGGCGGTGGATTTCCCGCAACCGGAAGGCCCGACCAGGATGACGAACTCACCGTCGTCGATGTCCAAGGACAGGTCCTTGACGGCCTCGGTGCCATCGGGGTAGCGCTTGTACACTCCGTCGAACTGCAGCTTGGCCATCTTGCTCCCTCACATCGGTCGAACCTGCTGGGGGTCTGTCTGCCTATCTTCGCTGGTAGAGTGGCCCGTCCGCAAGGACTCGGACTGAGCATTCCCACGTTCCCGCTGGGCAACCTCACTCTTGGTGGGGTTCGGTGTCTGTGCGTCGCTCTGCCAGTGCCTGCGCCACCCCGGTGCGCAGGGCCTCCAGCTCGGCCGTCAAACGCCCCAGCTCCCGCGTCAGGTCGCGCTCGGTAACCAACTGGGCGACCGCCAGGCGGACCGAGGTGATCTCGCGGGCGAGGAATTCGGTATCGGCCAGCGTCCTGGCCGTGACCTCCCGGTCTCGCTCGATTTGCGCGCGGTCTCGCTCGGCCTGGCGGTTCTGGGCCAGCAGGATGAGGGGTGCGGCGTAGCTGGCCTGGGTGGAGAAGAACAGGTTGAGCAGGATGAAGGGGTAGGGGTCCCAGCGCAGCCGCACCGCCAGGACGTTGACGAAGATCCAGACCACCACCACGATGGTCTGGGCGACGAGGTAGCGGGCGGTGCCCAGGAACTGCGCGATGGCTTCCGAGAAGCGTCCGAAGGCGTCGGGGTCGTAATGGACGCCGAAGCGGGTGCCGCCGCGCGGACGGGTCAGGTCTCCAGGTCGCCGGCTCAACGGTGCGCCCGCCAATCTTCAGGCAGCACCCGGTCGAGTACGTCGTCGACGGTGACCGCGCCCACCAGCCGGCCGGCCGCGTCGACCACCGGCAGGGCCAGCAGGTTGTAGGCGGCGAGTCGCTCGGCGACCTGCAACTCGTCCAGGTCGGGTGCCACCGGCTCGGGTTGCGAGTCGACGCAGTCCAACACGCGCACACTGGGCGGCTCGCGCAGGAGGCGCTGGATGTGGCAGACGCCACGAAAGGTCCCGGTGGGTGTCTCCAGCGGCGGGTCCACCACGAACAGCTGTGACGCCAGGGCCGGCGTCAGGTCGGGTTCACGCAGCAGCGCCAGCGCCTCGGCGACCGTCGCCTGTGGCGCCAGCAGCACCGGTTCGGGCGTCATCAGGCCACCCGCGGTGTTGTTGGCGTAGCGCAGCAGGCGTCGCAGGGGGGCAGCCTCGTCGGGCTCCATGGCCGCCAGCAGCTCACCACGGCGGCCGCGCTCCAGCTCGCCGAGCAGATCCGCCGCGTCAT
>JACCVM010000125.1 GCA_013698135.1 Euzebyaceae bacterium
ATCGGCATCGGTCTGGTGGTGCTGCGGGTTCCACTCGCGCTGCCGCTGGCGGTGCTGGTGTTCTTCGGGGCGCTGTTCCCCATCGTCGGTGCGTTCCTGGCCGGCACCGTGGCCGTGCTGGTGGCCTTGGCCACCAACGGATTGCCGGCCGCGTTGGCGGTCCTGGTGCTGATCCTGGTGGTGCAGCAGGTGGAGGGTCACCTGCTGACGCCGATCCTGTTAGGGCGGGCCACCGCCCTGCACCCGCTGGCGGTGATCGCCGCGCTGACCGCGGGCGGGATCCTGCTGGGGGTGCTCGGTGCCTTCCTGTCGGTGCCACTGACGGCGAGCGCGGCCAGGGCCATCGGCTACCTGCGCGAAGAACGCACTCCCAGCTGACCCTGTCCCCTTCGGGCGTGCCGGTGTGGCCGGGTGGGCAGGATGCGGGTTCTGCCGACACGTCGAGCCGAGGATGCCGCAGTGACTGATTCCGTTCGCTTCCACTTCGATCCCCTCTGCCCATGGTGCTACCAGACGTCGCGTTGGGTGCAGCGGCTGGTCGAGCTGGACGAGATCACCGTGGACTGGGCCGTGTTCAGCCTGGAGATCGTCAACGCCGGCAGCGCCGAGAGCGCGCAGAAGGGTCACGCCCGCTCCGAAAGCAGCCTGCGGACGGTGATCGCGGTGCGCGACGCCGAGGGCCCCGACGCGGTCGGCCGCTTCTACGCGGCGCTGGGTGCCGCGGTGCATCAGCGGGGCGAAGCCGTGGACGACCACGCCACCATCGTCGCGGCACTGACCGAGGCGAACCTGCCCGCAGAGCTGCTCGACAAGGCGCTGGCCGACGACAGCACCTGGATCACGGTGCAGCAAGAGCACCAGGCGCTGGTCGAAGGCACCCGCAGCTTCGGGGTGCCGACGATCGTGCTGGACGGCGGGAACGGTCCGGCGATCTTCGGCCCGGTCATCTCCAATCCCCCAACCGACGCCGACGCGGTCGAGCTGTGGCGCCACGTCGCCTGGCTGACCCGCTACGCCAACTTCTCCGAGCTGAAGCGCGAGCGCACCATCCAGCCGGACCTGCCGTCGTTCCGCAGCTGAGGACGAAGGCCGGCACCGTGAGCCGGCTTCAGCCTGGCGCTTCGCTTCAAGTGTGTCGGCGGTGGGTCAAGGCGGCTGCCAGCCGGTCGCACACTGGCGTCGCCGCGTCAAAAGCCTTGTCGCCAACCCGGCGGACCGGCACCACGCCGCGGATGGCCGAACAGGCCAGCACCTCCTGCGCCGCCAGCAGGTGATCGAGCGGGCGCTGCTCTTGAATCACCTCGTCGTCGGCGAGCTCCAGCAGCGTGCGGCGGGTGACCGAGTCGACGATCCCGAGGCTGACCGGCGGGGCGTACAGGCGGCCGTCGGTGACCCACAGAACAGCGAACGTCGGCCCCTCAAGGACCCAACCCTCCAACGCCACCAGCAGCGCGTCGTCGGCGCCCCGCCGCTGAGCCTCCCGGGTGGCCGCCATGTTGGGCAGGTAGGACATCGTCTTGGCGCCCGCCGGCCCGTAGGAATCTACTGGGCGGATCCACGGCGCCGGCTGCACGGCGAGGTGGGCGACCGTGCGGCCGGAGGGCTGCCCGGCCAAGGTGAGCACGCGGGTGCCCGAGGCGGTGATGTAAATCCGCAACGCCGCGTCGTCGGTGACGCCGGCCAGCAGCTGGTCGATCTCGGCACGCAGCTGCGCGGCGTCCGGCCGCTCCAGCCCCACAGCTACCAGCGACGCCGACAGCCGCGCCAGGTGGTCGTCGAGGCGGAAGGCGCGTCCTTGCCAGACACCGATCGTCTCGAAGGCGCCGTCACCGCGGGCGAACCCCTCGTCGGTGACGGCGACGCGCGCCTGCTCCAGCGGTGAGCGCTGACCGTTGATGCTGGCTTGAGGCTCCACGGTTTCAGCAGGCTACGGCAATGCGCAGGCCGGCGGAGCCGGCGCCCCATCCCGGAGGGATCGATCAATGATGGTGCCGACGTGGCCATCGACCTGCCGTCCCATCCGCCGGCCAGGCCGGTCACCTCGACGCGGTCGAAGCGGTACAGCGCCGCGACGTAGCTGGCGACCGCGGGTGTTGGCGCCAGCAGGACCCGCTCACCGTCGGGCCGGCGCCACATCACGTCGACGAACATGCCGAACGGCGAGGTCCGCCACGCGCCAACGATCACCGCGTCACCCGAGGTGAAGCCGCCGCCGGCGATGCAGCCCTCGAACAGGTCCCGGCTCACTGCGGTGGTCCAAGCGCGGCCCCCAGCGCCTCCAGCAACGCCGCGCCGACGGAGAAGTCGCCGCGGCGGCCTTTCCACTGGTCGCCGAGGCGGTCGTGGTCGGCACGACCCGCCGCGTCGGGGGCCCGCCCGTTGAGCGCCACAGCTGCCGCGTCGGCCAGCGCAGCCGGGGTCAGCGGGTCGCCATCGGCGGGAAAGACCTCCAGCACCTCCCAGATCTCGGCCAACCGCCGCCGCTGTGAACCCGCCGGGAAGGGCTCCAGCGGGTCACCAGCAGCCAATCCCGACAGCACCACCTCGAACAGATCGTGGGGGTTGACGCCCCGAGGCATGCGAAACCGGGCCGGTGGGTGCAGCCGCCATTCCAGGCGCTCACCGGTAGGGCCGTTGTCCTCCAGCCAGACCTGCCATCCGCGGACGTAGGAGTCAAGAGGCGGTCCCAGCCGCGTGTCGAGCAGCTCCACCAGAGCTGGATCGACGCGGTAGACGCAGGTCGGCGTTGCTCCCACGGCGCGGCTTCAGTCCGGCAGCGTGATCGAGGAGGTGGCGCGCGGCAGGTCGACGGTCTCGGCTGAGGCGCCGCGCCACCAGGTGACCCGCTCGGGGCGCAGGACGCAACCCGCTTCCAGGCTGCCGTGCAGAGCAATGCCGGCGGGCTTGCCACCCGCCGCGGCGGTGGCCGTCGCCAGCACCGAGGTGCCCGCCTCCAGCCGCCGCCGCGGTGGCAGCGACAACGAGAACCCTGCCTCCCACACCGCGGGTCCGGCGTCCAAGCCGCCGTGTCCCTGGCGGCCGGCGCACTCGCTGACGAGCATTACGCAGCGCACCCCGGTCAGGACTCGACGGACGTCGGCCGGCACGGCGGACGGCAAAGCAGGAGCCAGCCCACCCTCGACGGCAAGGTCGTCCACCGGCACCGGCTCGCGCAAGGCCAGGCGAATCGCGACCGGGTCGCGCGGCAGGCGGCGCGCGGGCACGCGGGCGGCCGCGGCGACGTAGTCGGCAACGCTGTCGGCGTGACTGGCTGCCAACGCAGCCATCGCGGCGGACACGACAGGGCTGTGCAGCAGCAGACCCAGCGGGTCATGCGCGCCGTAGATCCGTGCCGTGCCGCGCAGCACGACAGTTGCGCTCGCCTCCGGCCCTACAACGACCTGGCAGTCGGGATCCCGGCGCAGCACACCGACCTCGGCGCTGTCAGCGGGGGCCGCCAGCCATAGGCCAGAGCCGTCCGACCAACACGCCATCGGCACGGCGCCCGGCCCCCGAGTGGTGCGCAGCAGCAGCGTGCACCACCGCGCCGCGTCGAGGGTGCCGGCTGGATCGGTCATCACCTGCACTCCAGTTGCATCGATGACCCGCTGGTATCCGCAACCAACTACGATCCTTTCATGTCGTTCGTCGCCATCAACGTCCTGACCGTTCCCAAAGCCATGCGCGAGACGCTGGAGCAACGCTTCGCCAATCGCGCCGGTGAAGTCGACAAGATGGCCGGTTTCGAAGCCTTCGAGCTCCTGCGCCCGGTGCAGGGCCAGGATGCCTACCTGGTCTACACCCGCTGGGACTCGCAGGCGTCATTTCAGGCGTGGCTGGACTCGCAGGCGTTCGATCAGGGCCACGCCCAGCACGCCGAGGGTGGTCCAGCTGCCAGTGACTCCTCGGTCTGGACGTTCGACGTGGCGCAGGCCAGGACCGCGGAAGGGGTCAAGCGCTAGCCTGCCGCCTCCATCACCGTCGAGGAGGTCACCGTGCGAGGTTTGATGCAGGACGTCGGGCTGACCCTGCAGATGGTGACCGAGCGGGTCGGCGAGTTGTACGGCGACAAAACCGTGGCCACCAAGACGGCCGAGGGCATCCGCCGGCGTAGCTACACCGAGGTAGTCGAGCGGGTCGCGCGCCTGGCGACTGCCCTCAGGCAGCTCGGCGTCAAGCCGGGCGATCGCGTCGGCACCTTTGCCTGGAACTCCGACCGTCACCTGGAGCTGTACCTGGCGGTGCCCTGCATGGGCGCGATCCTGCACACCCTCAACCCCCGCCTGCCCGCCGACCAGATCGGGTACATCGCCGACCACGCCGGCGACCAAATCATGTTCATCGACGCGTCGCTGGCGCCCGCCTGGCAGCAGGTCCCGCCGGTCGACAGCATCCACGCCGTCGTGGTGATGGACGACGTCAGCGAACACGGACACGACGGCGCGGCGGTCCTACCCGACGCCCTTGACTACGAGGCGCTGCTGGCCTCCGGCGCAGACCACTTCGCCTGGCCTCGGTTGGACGAGGGCGACGCCGCCGCGATGTGCTACACGTCCGGGACCACCGGAATGCCCAAGGGCATCGTCTACAGCCATCGCTCGTCGGTGCTGCACGCCATGGCGTCGCTGTTCGTGGACTGCCTCGCCCTGTCCGAGCGCGACGTCCTGCTGCCGATCGTCCCCCAGTTCCACGTCAACGCCTGGGGAACGCCCTACGCCGCCTTGCTGACCGGGGCGTCGCTGGCGATGCCGGGACGCTTCATGGCCGACCCACCGAGCCTGGCCACGCTGGTCGCCGAAGAGGGCGTCACCGTCTCCGCCGCCGTGCCGACCGTGTGGTTCGGGGTGTTGCAGGCGATCCGGGCCGGTGCCGTGGATCCGGCCAAGCTGTCGTCGCTGCAGCGGATCGTCTGCGGTGGCTCCGCGGTGCCCGAGGCACTGCTGCGCGGCTTCGACGACCTGGGCATCCGCATGATCCAGGCCTGGGGCATGACCGAGACGTCGCCGCTGGGCACCGTGGCCAACGTCAAATCGACGCTCGCCGAGGACCGGATCCTGCCCGCGCGGCTGTCACAGGGCATCCCAGCCCCATCCCTGCGGGTCCGCGTGGTGACCGACGACGAGCGGGTCGCGCCCTGGGACGGCAGCACCATGGGCGAGCTGCAGATCAACGGTCCCTGGATCGCCGACGCCTACTACGACCCGCAGGCACCGCAGGGTCGCGGCGGGCAGGACCGCTTCACCGAAGACGAGGCGGGCCGGCGCTGGCTGAAGACCGGCGACGTGGCCGTCATTGATGCGGACGGCTACGTGCACCTGCGGGACCGCACCAAGGACCTCGTAAAGTCCGGCGGTGAGTGGATCTCCACGGTTGAGCTCGAGAACCTGCTCGTCGCCCACGACAAGGTTCGCGAGGCCGCCGTCATCGCCGTGGCACATCCGAAGTGGGGCGAGCGGCCGCTGGCCTGCGTCGTCAAGGCGGACGACTCGGTGACCACCGAGGAGCTGCTGGCGCATCTCGGCGAGCACGTCGCCCGCTGGCAGGTCCCCGACGACATCGTGTTCGTCGACGAGGTGCCCAAGACCTCCGTCGGCAAGTTCGATAAGAAGGTGCTGCGCCAGCGCTACGGCGACTACCAGCTGCCCGCTGACCACCTGCCGCCCGCGTGACCACCTGGGTGCTGCACACCGAGTTGTCGACCGACGCGGTGAACCTGCACCTGGCGGCGCTGGAGGCGGCGGGCATGCTCGGCATCGCCGAGGAATCGGGGCAGGCCCGCATCTACCTGCCGCGGCACTGCGCTGACCTGCCATTGACCGGTCGGTGGGAGCAGGTGGCCGACTTGGATTGGAACGAGGCCTGGAAGGCCGGCATTGAACCCGTGACCGTCGGGGCGGTGCGGATCGTGCCGCCGTGGTTGGCCGGCGACGAGGGCGCGGCAGCGGTCACCCTCGTCATCGAACCGGCGCAGGCCTTCGGCACCGGGCACCACGAAACCACCACCGGCTGCCTCGCCGCCCTGCAACGTCTGGATCTGTCCGGGCGTCGGGTGCTGGACGTCGGCACTGGCACCGGGGTGCTGGCCCTGGCCGCGGCCCGGCTGGGGGCCGGCGAGGTCGTCGCCGTCGACACCGACCCGGTTGCCGTCGCCACGGCGCTGGGCAACGGCGAACGCAACGGGCTCCACCTTGACGTCCGGCATGGCTCGATCGAGGCGGCCGGTGCCCAAACCTTCGACGTGGTGGTGGCCAACCTGGACACCGCCACGCTGGTGGGCCTGGCCGCGGCGTTGCCCGCGCGGCTGCACGACGGCGGGGTGCTGATCGCGGCGGGGGTGAGCGTGCAGCGTCAGGGCGAGGCCGTCAGCGCCCTGCAGGCTGCCGGCCTGGCGGTGGGCGCACACCCTGGCCGCGAATGGACGCTGTTGATGGGACGCCGTGCCAGCGCCACGCCCCCGGCTAGCGCCGAGGTGCCCGGTTAGTGAAGTCACGACCCGAAACGCTCACCGCGGGGTCGGGCCACCGCGCCAGGACCGTCGGTGCTGTCGTAACCCGAAAGATTCGCCGGCGAGGCACGATGTCCTGCCGCCCACGAAAGATCTGTTGCAGGTGGTCCAGAAGGAGACGATGGCATGCAGCCCGTGCGGCTGACCGGGATGGCGCACGGCGGCGATGCCGTCGGCCATCTACCCGACGGCCGTGCCGTCTTCGTCGGCTTCGCGATCCCGGGAGAAACCGTGCGGGTCGAGGTCACCACAGACAAGCCGCGCTGGGCTCGCGCGCGCTTGTTGGAGGTGCTCGAGCCGAGCCCTGACCGGGTGGACCCGCCCTGCCCCTACTACCGGACCTGCGGCGGCTGCCGGCTGCAGCACATCGCCGGCGACCGGCAGGCGCAGCTGGTCGCTCAGGTCGTTGGTGAGCAGCTGCAGCGTCTGGGCGGCATCGACGCCCCCGCCGTCGCCGACACGGTCCGCCCCGCGGACTACGGCTACCGCTCGCGAGCCCGCTTCGCCGTCGACGGGGCGGGCCGGTTGGGGTTTCGCAAAGCCGCCAGCCACGACATCGTCGCCATCGACCGGTGCCTGCTGCTGGACGAGGCGACGCAGACGGCGCGGGAGGCTGCGGGCAACCGCTGGGCTGGCGCGACCGAGGTCGAGGTCCGCAGCGGTGTCCAGGGCGCGGCAGCGATCGTCTCCAGGGCCCACGGCCGTCCGGCGCTGCCGCCGGGGGAGCTGGCGGTCACGCGCCGAGGCGGTGGCCGGCCCCTTCGCGGCGATCCGGTGGTGACCGAATCGGTCGCGGGGATGACGTTTCGAGTCTCGCCGGGCAGCTTCTTCCAGGCCAATCGGGCTGGGGCCGAGGAGCTGGTTCGCCTCGTTCGCCGGGCCGTGGCTGTTGGCGACCACGTCCTTGACCTGTACGCGGGCGTGGGATTGTTCGCTGGCGCGCTGGCCGTCCAGGGCGCGGACGTCACCGCCGTCGAAGCCGGCGCCACGGCCGCCGCGGATGCCCGGCGCAACCTGCGGGCCCTCTCCCGGCTGGCCCGCGTGGTCAAGGCGCAGGTCGAGCGCTATCTCGCCGATGCCGTCGCCCGCCGCGAACAGGTCGATGTCGTGGTGCTGGATCCTCCCCGGCAGGGCGCCGGCACGGCCGCGATCGCCGACCTGGCACGGGTGGCTCGCCGCACGATCGTCTACGTCGCCTGCGACCCCGCCGCCCTGGCCCGCGACGCCAGGGCGCTGACCGCGGCCGGGTGGCAACTGGTCGACGCCGTGCCCGTCGACCAGTTCGCGCAGACCGCCGCGATCGAGGTCGTGGCCACCTTCACGCGCGCCGCCTGAGCAGCCCACAGGTGTTTACCCGCCAGGTGACGCAGGCGCGGCGATAGAAGGGTTGGTCCTCATAGTGTGACCAACCCTTCCATCCGCAGGGCCTGAACCGTCAAAGTCCCGGCGGCGCGCGGAGCGTTCGGGCGAACGTTCCGCTGCGGGCGAACTCTCTAGGCTGAGGTGGTTGCGACGTCTCGGGGGATTGCTGCTGGCCGGTGTGCTGCTGGGTGCCGGTTTAGTCGGCGTGTTCGCCGACGCCGCCGGTGTTCCGGAAAGCCAGTCGGCCGCCCGCCGCCCGGCGGTCCCTCTGGTTCCGGCCTCACCGACTTCCTCCGCGTCCAGTTCGCCGTTGCCCACCACTTCTCCACCGCAGAGCCAACCCGTCCAGGTCTCGCCTTCGGAGACTTCCTCCCCAGGCGGCGCCGCGTCGCCGGCCCCGCCGTCCCCGCTGCCTGCGACCGCCGCCACCGACCCTTCGCTGGTCCGACTGCGTGCCCGCCTGGCCCGCGTGCTGCGCAAGGGGCGCTACGGCGACCGGGTCGCAGTCTCCGTCCTGGACTCCGACGGCGCCTCGGTGTTCGCACGGCGGGCATCCCGCCTGCTGCTGCCAGCCTCCACGCTGAAGCTGGTGACGGCCGCGGCCGCGCTGGCGCGACTTGGGCCGGACTTCCGCTACACGACATCGGTGCAGGCCGTACGCCTCCCGAACGGTCGAGGGGTCGTCCACGGCGATCTCGTCCTCGTCGGTGGCGCGGACCCCACGCTGGGCACGCCTGCCTTCGGGCGGGTCGAGCCGGACCGGCCGCGCACGCCGCTGGAGGACTTGGCCGCCCGGGTGCGGGCCGCCGGCGTGCGACGGGTAACCGGCGAGCTCGTTGCCGACCCAACCGTCTTCGCGCGCCAGCCGCTGGCCGCCGGCTGGCTGCCGGGCTACCTCGACGACCTGGATGCCACCCGCGCATCCGGGTTGACGGTCGATGCGGGGCGGCTGCTGTTCCGGACCAACGGCGGTCTGCAAGGTCGGGCGGCGCGGGACCCGGCCGCGGTCGCCGGCCGCGCATTCCGCGAACTGCTGCGACGTCGCGGGGTTGACGTCGGGGGCCAACCGGTCGTGGCCACACGGCCTCGGGCCGACGCGACGCTCGCGCAGGTGCGCAGCAAACCCCTGCAAACGATCGTGCGGTACATGACCAGTGAGAGCGACAACCACCTCGCCGACGGGATCTTTCGCACCCTCGGCGCCGTTCGTGGAACTCCCACGTGGGCAGGTTCGGCGCGGGCAACGCGCCGAGCCCTGCGTGGACTCGACCTGGCATGGTCCGGCTCGGTCTTGGCTGACGGGTCGGGACTGTCGCGCGACGACCGGCTCACCGTGGCGCTGCTGGCCCGGTTGCAAGCCGGGATGTGGACATCCAACCTGGCTCGGCCCTGGCGCGACGCGATGGCGCTCGCGGGTCGGCGGGGCACGCTCAGCGGCCGCCTTGTCGGCACCGTGGCCGAGCGGCGGCTCTACGGCAAGACGGGCACCCTGCGCGACGTCCGGTCATTGGTGGGCACCGTCGTCGGTCCCGGCGACTCGGCGTGGCACCTGGCGGTGATTGGCAACCGCTTGACGACGGCGCAGCGCGATCGCCTGGCGTCGACCACCGATCGCCTTGCGCTGGCGCTGGCGCAGGACCTGCACGGCTGCCCACCGCTCCTCCGCGGCAACCAGCGGTCACCAGCGCGGAAGCGATGTCCCGCCTGAGTCCGGGGGTTGAAGGGCCGCAGCGCCAGCTTTTCGCCGGCCGTGTTACACCTTGGGGGCTGACGAAGGGAGCGGCATGGTCAGCGCACAGCCCCCGTCCAGCGACGGCGTCGACCGGCTCCTGACGCTGCAGGAAGCGGCTGACGGACTCAAGGTGCACTACATGACGGCGTACCGCTGGGTGCGCAAGGGTGAGTTGCCCGCCTTCAAGGCCGGCGGGCGTCTGAGGGTGCGGACCAGCGACCTCGCCCACTTCATGACGCAGCGCCGCGTCGACGTGGCGTCGCCGTCACGGGATCCCGGGCGCACTGACTGGCCGCTGCACGTCGACCGCCTGGTGGCGCTGTTGCTGATGGGCAAGGGCGTGGATGCCGGCGGCCTGGTCCGCAAGGTCGTCGCCGACGGTGCGGCGGCCGGGGACGTGTACCTGCACCTCATTGCTCCCGCCTTGCATCGCGTTGGTGAAGCTTGGGCCAAGGGAGAAGCCACAGTTGCCGACGAGCACCGAGCCACCGAGATCGCCGCCGCCGTCATGGCCCGGCTCGGTGGCCACTTCCGGCGGCGGGGACCGTCGCGCGGCACGGCGATCACCATGACTCCGCCGGGCGACCAGCACGCTCTCGGCTCGGCGATGGCGGCCGACTTCCTGCGAGCAGCCAGCTACGACGTCCACCATCTCGGACCGAACGTGCCGCTGGACGACCTGCGCCTGTTCTTGCAGGTCGTCCCAACCGACGTCGTCTGCGTATCGATCACCACGTCCGGTCTGGACCCGAGCGTCTATCCCGAGCTGGTCAACGCCGCCAGCGAGGGCGACGGCGCCACGGTCGTCGTCGGCGGACAGGGGGCCGACGCGGCAGCTGCCGAGGCCGCCGGTGCGGTGTACCTCGAGCGGCTGCAGGATCTGACCCAGCACCTGGAGCACGTGGCCGGCGGGCGCTGATCTGGTGCCCTACCGCCTCCCCGGCTACTGAAGGGCCAGGACCGTGGACAACCGCACGGAGCAGCTCGCCGACGGCGTGTGGCGCATCGAGGTCGGCTTCGCGATCAACGCCTACCTCCTGGCCAACGACGGGCAGGGTGACGCCGAGGGGCTCACCCTGGTCGACACGGGCACCACCACGTCCGGCCCGCGTCTGGTCCGCAGCATCCGGATGCTGGATCTAGCGCCCCGGGCCGTGGGCGACATCTTGCTCAGCCACTGGCACCCCGACCACAGCGGCAGCGCCGCGCGCTTCGTGCGCTCCGAGGCCGCCCCGCTGGTCCATGCCGGCCAGGCCGACCTGCCCGCGGTGCGCGGCGACGACCCTCGGCCACAGCGGCGGGCCGCTGCTGGCGACGTTTCCAGACTGGGCCGCCTGCTGGCCGGGCGCCTGCGTCCCGGGCCTGCGGTCAGTGGCGCCACAGGCTTGGTCGACGGGGCAACGCTGCCCGTCGCCGGCGGACTGCGGGTGGTGGCCGCGCCCGGCCATACCGGCGGTTCCCTTGCCTTCCACCTTCCCCAACGAGGCGTGCTGCTGGCCGGCGACGCCGCCTTGAACGTCCTGTGGCTGTCGCGGGGGCCGGGACCGATCCGTAGCGCCCGTCGCCAGGAGGCGGCCACGTTGCGACGCCTTGCCACCCTGGACTTCCACATCCTCGGCCTGGGCCACGGTCCCGTGGTGGCCAAGCGCGCTCAGCAGCGGTTGGCGGCCCTGGCCGACCGCGCCCAGCGGCGAGGCCTTGGTTAGGTTTGCCGGCATGCGACGCATCGCGGTTCTGACCAGCGGCGGCGACGCTCCTGGCATGAACGCGGCGATCCGGGCGGTCGTCCGGGCGGCCGCAGGGTGCCAGCCGGGTGATGGTCGGCCAGCACCACGGCCGCACGGTCCGCACGCCGCTGGAGCAGACCTGGTCGCGGGTTGACCGCACACCGGACGACCTGCTGGTCCTGATGGACCGCCTGGCGCGCTGATCAGATGCGCCACCGCCGTGCTGCGCGCGACCCCTGGGCGGGCAGCGCCTGCGCGTTGCTCGAGCGCTAACCGGCGGCGGGCAACGCCTGCGCGCTGCTCGGGCCGACCCGCGCCCAGCGGCCGTCGCGCAGGCGCCACACCGTGGCGCCCAGGCGCACCAGCATCAAGGCTCCCATCCCCGCCCATACGCCACGCAGCCCCCAGTCGAAGCGCAGCGCCAGCAGCGCGACCGGCAGCAGTACGCCCAGCGAGGCCGCCGCCGTCGACCAGAACAGGAAGCGAAAATCACCGGCGCCCATCAGCACGCCGTCGAGCACGAACACGATCCCGCCGATCGGCTGCAGCAGCGCGACGATCAGCCACACGGCCCCGACCTGCGCCAGCGCGCCCTCGTCGGCCGTGAAGACGCGCGGCAGCGGCCCGGCCAGCGCCAGATAGCCGACCGCGATGACCAGGCCGGCACCAAGACCCCACCACACCAGCCGGCGGGCATCGGCTCGAGCCACCTGTGAACGGCCGGCGCCCAGCGCCGTGCCGATCATCGCCTGGGCGGCGATCGCGAAGCCGTCCAGCACCAGGGCCAGCATCGACCACAGCTCACGGGCGATCTGATGGGCTGCGACGGTCACCGCTCCCATTCGCGCCGCCACCGCGGTGGTGATCAGCAGCCCGCACAGCAGCGCCGCGGTCCGCAGGAACAGATTCCACGAGACGCGCACCATCTCGCGCATCGCCACCAGGTCGATGCGCGCCGAGGGTGTGGGCAGTCTGCGTCGGGCCAGCCCCAGCAGCGTGACCGCGGCCAGCGTCTCGGCAAGAAGGGTGCCCGCCGCCGCGCCCGCGACGCCCCAGCCCATCGGGTAGATCAAGACCCACGAGACGACGCCGTTGACGACGTTGGCGGCGACGCTGACCAGCAGTGGTGTCCGTGTGTCCTTGAGGCCTCGGAAGATGCCATGGCCGACCTGGCTGACCAGCAGCGGAACTGCCGCCAGCGCCCGCACCTGCAGGTAGGCCAACGCCGGCGCGACGACGTCACCGGAGGCCCCCATCGCGCGCACGATCCCGACCTTGCCGGCCAGCAGCACGGCGGTCATCACCACTCCGAGCCCCAGCGCCAGCCACAGCGCCTGCAACGCATACGAAGCCGCGGCCTCGTCGTCGCCAGCGCCGCGCAGTCGCGCCACGGCGGCCGTAGTGCCGTAGGTCAGAAAGTTGAAGCCGAAGAAGACCGTGGTGAAAACCGCGACGTCGATGCCCAGCGCCGCCAGCTCAGCGACGCCGAGGCGGCCGACCAGGGCGGTGTCGACCAGCGACAGCAGTGGGTCGGCGGCCAGGGCGCCCATCGCCGGCAGCGCCAAGCGCAGGATCTCGCGGTCCGACGAGCCGAGTACGCGACGCATCAGTGCGTACCGTAGGGGCGTGAACGCCGTCCACGTCAACCGCACCGTGCAACTGCCGCTGGCCGAGCTGAACGTGTCCTTCTCGCGCTCCGGTGGACCCGGCGGTCAGCACGCCAACACCTCCTCGACCAAGGTGGAGCTGCGCTGGCATCTGGAGGCGTCCAGCGCCCTGACGCCGCGGCAGAAGCAGCTCGTGCGTTCCCGACTCGGCAGTCGCCTGACCGACGAGGGTGTGCTGGTGCTGCAGTCGTCCGAACACCGCTCCCAGACCCGCAACCGCGAGGCTGCGGTCGCCCGACTGGTCGCGCTGCTGGCCGATGCCCTGCGGGTCAGCCCGACGCGCCGGCCCACCCGGCCGACGCGGGCCGCCCGGCAGCGTCGCATCGAGGCCAAGCGCCGTCGCGGCGACACCAAGGCACTGCGACGACCTCCCGAGGCATGACGCCAGGTCGCCGCCGACGCGGTTCACAATGCGGCAGAGGCAAGCAGGAACGCAACCGGGCGACGGCGAAGGATGCCCCAACGACGATCATGCGCGCTCGCGCAGGGCCAGCCAGCGGCGTTCGGCCGCGCCCCACGCGTCCCCCAGCGGCTCGACGACGTCTTCGACGGCGCCCAGAAGCTCCTCCAGCTCGCCCGTGGCGGCGGCGACGCGCTGAGCTACCGGCAGGGCCACCGTCGCCTCCTCCAGGGATTCGCGGCAACGCCGCCACTCGGCCTCGACCTCGGCGACCCGCCAGCTCTCCAGCTGTGCCGCCACCTCGGCCAGCTCGTCGCGCAGGACGTCCAGCCCTACGTCGATCGGCGCAGGATCGACCCGGCCGACGGGCAGGCAGGACAGCACCACGCGCCGGGCTCCCTGCACGCGCTCGGCCTGCACCGCGAAGGCGGCGTGCGCGGGACGCAGCCGCTCGGGCAAGACTCGCCGGCGCAGGATCACTGCGCGGCAGGCCAGCGTGATAGGACCGGCAGCACGCGGGAAGGGTAGCGGGCGACAGTCCAGCGACAGGAGACAGGGTCATGCGAACCTACCAGCTGCTCATCGGCGGGAAGTGGGTCGCCACCGACGAGCGCAAAGAGATCCGAAGCCCGTACACCGAACAGGTGGTGGGCAGCGTCGCGGTGGCCACCACGGATCACGTCGGCAAGGCCGTGGACGCCGCCGCGGCGGCCCTGCGCGACGGCGCCCCGGCGCAGCACGAGCGGGCGGATGCGTTGGAAGCTGCCCGGCGATTGGTCGCCGAGCGCGCTGACGACTTCGCTCGCTGCATCGCCGAGGAGTCCGGCAAACCACTGACCACCGCGCAGGCGGAGGTCGCGCGCTGCCAGGACACCCTGCTGTTCTCCGCGATCGAGGCGCGCAAGTTGGCGGGCAGCGTCGTGCCCTTCGAGGGCTCGTCCGCCGGCGCGGGCAAGCTCGGGTTCACGCTGTACCACCCCAAGGGCGTGGTCGCGGCCATCACGCCGTTCAACTTCCCGCTCAATCTGGTCACCCATAAGCTGGCGCCCGCCTTCGCCGCGGGTTGCCCGGTGGTCCTCAAGCCGGCCGGCGACACGCCGCTGACGGCGTACCTGCTGGCCGAGGTGATGGTGGAGGCTGGATGGCCGGAGGGATTCCTGTCGGTGCTCAGCGGGTCGTCGTCGACCATCGGCCCGGCGCTGACCGGCCGCCCGGAAGTCAAGGTCATCTCCTTCACCGGGTCGACCGAGATCGGCCAGTCGCTGCAAGAGAGCAACCCCCACGCTGAGGTGCTCACCGAGCTGGGCAACAACACACCCGTCATTGTCGACGCCTCGGCGGACCTGGAGTCGGCGGCCGCCAAGCTGGCCGCGACCGGATACAGCTTTGCGGGGCAGTCCTGCATCTCCGCGCAGCGCGTCTACGTCATGTCGTCGGTCAAGGACACCTTCCTCGATCTGCTTGCGGCCAAAGTCGGCGAGCTGCAGGTCGGCGACCCGCTGGATCCCGACACCGACGTCGGACCCATGATCCGCCCCGACGACCGCGACCGGGTGCTGCGTTGGATCAACGAGGCGCAGGACGCGGGCGCCAAGGTCGTGATCGGCGGCGAGGTCAACGACGACGGCTGCCTGCAGCCGACCGTGCTGGACGACGTCACCCCCGACATGAAGGTGTCCGCCGAGGAGATCTTCGGCCCCGTCCTTGCGGTGCAGGCCGTTGCCGACCTCGACGAGGCGATCCGGCTGGCCAACGACACCAGTTACGGCCTGCAGGCCGGCATCTTCACCGGTGACCTCAACGCCGGGCTGCGTGCCGCCACCGAGCTGCAGTTCGGCGGGGTGACGATTAACGAGTCGCCGACGTTCCGTGCCGACCAGCAGCCCTACGGCGGTATGCGCGACTCCGGCAACACCCGCGAGGGCCCGGCCTGGGCCATCCGCGACTACCTGGAGGAGACGGTCGTGGTGTTGCAGCTTGGCGCCGGTGGGGGTGCCGGCCCGGTCGGCTCCGGCTCGTAGCGAGGCGGGTGCCATGGCCACCGAGTCCGGCGCGTACACGCACGACGCGGTGCTCAAGGACGGCCGCACCGTCAGCATCCGGCCGATCCGGCCGAGCGACAACGACCGGATGATGGCCATGTGGCAGCGGCTGTCCACCGAGACCATCCGCATGCGGTTCTTCGCGCCGCGGTCGATGACCGCCGAGCAGATGCGCTACTTCACCGAGGTCGACCAGCACAACCGGGTGGCGCTGGTGGCCGAGACGGCAGGGCGCATCGTGGGCGTCAGCCGCTTCGACCGCCTGCAGGAAGACCCGTCGACCGCCGAGTTCGCGGTCCTGGTCGAGGACGCCGAGCAGGGGCGCGGAGTCGGCAACGCGCTCCTGCGTGCCCTGTTCGAGCCGGCGCGCGACCTCGGCGTCACCGGCTTCGTCGGGGACGTGCTGCGGTCCAACAACCGGATGCTGCATGTGCTGCGCGACGCCGGCCTGGAGCCGGTGCTGAACAGCTTCGGCTCCGTGGTGCACACCACCTTCCGCTCGACGTCAACCGAGGCCTTCCTGGCCACTGGTGACGAGCAGGACCGCCAGGCCGCCGTGGCGGCGCTGCGTGCGGTGTTCTCGCCGGCCTCCATCGCCGTGGTGGGGGCGTCGCGTGACTCCAAGACGATCGGCGGTCTGGTCTTCGCCAACCTGCTGGCCGGTGGCTACGCCGGCCCGGTCTACCCGGTCAACCCCTCCGCGGCGCACGTCCAGTCCGTGGCGGCGTACGCCACCGTGGGCGACTGCCCGAGTGTTCCCGAGATGGTGCTGGTGTGCGTGCCGGCACCGCACGTCATTACGGTGGTCGAGCAGGCCGCCGAGCTGGGCACCAAGGCCGCGGTCATCATCTCGGCGGGCTTCAACGAGGCGGGGCCGGAGGGGGCGGCGCGAGAGCGAGAGCTCATGGCGGTGGTGCGCTCGCAGGGCATTCGTGTCGTTGGGCCCAACTGCATGGGCGTGCTCAACGCAGCGGCTGACGTCCGCATGAACAGCACCTTTTCGCAGGTGTTCCCGCCGCCAGGGCGGGTGGCGTTCTCCAGCCAGTCGGGCGCGCTCGGCCTAGCGATCCTGGCGGCGGCCCAGCGGCTCGGCCTCGGGCTGTCCAGCTTCGCCAGCATCGGCAACAAGGCCGACCTGTCGGGCAACGACCTGCTGCAGTACTGGGAATCCGATGAGGCCACCGAGATCATCCTGCTCTACCTGGAGTCGTTCGGGAATCCCCGCAAGTTCGGCCGGATTGCCCGGCGGATCGGCCGCAGCAAGCCGATCGTCGCCGTCAAGTCAGGCCGCAGCCAGGCCGGCGAGCGTGCGGCGTCATCGCACACCGGAGCCCTGGCCGCCGGCGATGTCGCGGTGGAGGCGCTGTTCCACCAGGCCGGGGTGATCCGCACCGACACCCTGGAAGAGCTGTTCAACGTCGCCACGGTGCTGACCAACCAGCCCGTGCCCGACGACAACCGCGTCGCCATCCTCACCAACGGCGGCGGCCCGGGCATCCTGGCCGCAGACGCCTGCGAGGCCAACGGCCTGGCGGTGCCAGAGCTGTCTGCCACGACCCTGTCCCGGCTGGCCGAGTTCCTGCCGACCGAGGCCGGCATCCGCAACCCGGTCGACATGATCGCGTCGGCCTCGGCCGCCAACTACGGGCGCGCGATGCGGGTCCTCGCCGACGATCCGCAGGTCGATGCGCTGCTGGTCATCTTCATCCCGCCGGTGGTGACTCAAGCCGAGGATGTGGCGCACGAGATGGCTTCCGCGGGCGCCGAGATCGACCCCAGCATCCCCATCCTCAGCGTCTTCATGTCCGAGCGCGGCGTGCCTTCCGAGCTGACCGAGGCCTGCATCCCGTCGTTCCGCTTCCCCGAGGGCGCCGCGCAGGCGCTGGGTTGCGTCGCCCGCTACGGCCGTTGGCGCAACAAGCCGCTGGGCAACGTCGTGGAGGTGCGCGACGCCGACGAAGGTGCGGCGCGAGCCGTGGTCGACCAGGCGCTGCCCACCGGCACTTCCTCGGCGTGGCTGGATGCGCCGCAGGCCGAACGGCTGCTGTCGGCCTTCGGCATCACCACCGCCCGCGCGCAGGTCGTCCGCACTCCCGACGAGGCGGCTGCCGTGCAGGCCGAGATCGGCGGGCCGGTCGCGGTCAAGGCGGCCGCCCCGGTCCACAAGACCGAGCTCGGCGGGGTGCGCCTCGGCCTCGCCCGCCCGGAGCAGGTGGCCGACGCGGTGCGGCAGATCTCGGCGGACCTGCGCACCGCCGGGCGCGACGACCTTGTGGCAGCGGGGTTCCTGGTGCAGGAGATGGTCGGCGACGGCGTCGAGATGGTCGTCGGCGTCAGCCACGACCCGTCCTTCGGCCCCATCCTGCTGGTCGGCATGGGCGGCACGCTCGTCGAGCTGCTCTCCGACGTGGCGGTGCGCATCCACCCGCTGACCGACGTCGACGTGCATGACATGCTCACCAGCCTGCGCGGCTACCCGCTGCTGACCGGCTACCGGGGGTCAGCGCCCGTCGACATCGATGCCCTCAAGGCCCTGCTGTTCCGGGTCTCGGCGATGGTCGAGGCGGTGCCCGAGGTCGATGAGGTCGACCTCAACCCGGTCTTTGTTCGCCGGCACGGGATCGCCGCGGTCGACGCTCGCATCAAGCTCTCGCGCGAGCACGCCCGCCCACGACGCTGACGACCACTGCTCCGCGGATCGGTTTCCCTCGGGCGACGCGGAGGAACGACCAGGGCAAGGGTGAGCACCGGGCACCGATCGGAGGGCGACATGGAGATCACCGAGCACGTGCAGGTGGGAGCGCGTCGCGTCGCCGTCCGCGTGGGGGGCAACGCCGGAGCCGATCGGACAGTCCTGCTGTTGCACCCGGCACCCGGCAGCAGCGCCTTCGACCCCGATCCGTCAGCGACCACGGCACGCGGCGTGCGGCTGCTGTCGCTGGACCGGCCGGGCTACGGGGGTTCCGACCCGCATGACGGTCCAGTCACGGTGGTCTCGGCAGCGGCGGACGCGGCTGCGGTGATCGACCGATACGCCGATGGGCCGGTCGGGGTCGCCGGGTGGTCAGCGGGCGGGCGGGTGGCCCTCGCCCTGGCAGCCAAACGCCCGGAAGTCGCCGGACGTGTCGCCATCCTCGGCACACCGGCACCGCAAGAGGAGGTCCCGTGGGTACCTGAACGGGTCGCCGCCGTATTGGAGGGGCTGCGAGGCCTCCCACCTGGACCGTGGCGGCGGCGGCCGCGGAACTGACCGCGGGCGGCATGGGGGACGCGTCCGCGGGAGCGGCGCTGCTCGGAGCCGGCGACGCGGATGAGGACGTGCTCGACGACGAGAGCGCCCGAGGGCGCATCGAGGCGATGCTCACCGAGGCATACGTTCAGGGTTCAACCGGGCTGGCGGCCGACATCGTCGGCTACTCGCTGCACGCCTGGGACTTCGCACCCTCAGAGGTCACCGCGAAAGTGCTGCTCCTGTACGGCCGCGAGGACGCCACCCTCCGCACCGCACACGGCCGGTGGTGGCAGCAGCGACTCCCCAACGCACGCCTCGAGGTCTGTCCCGGTCGAGGACACCTCCTCGTGGTCCCGATGTGGGCCCGGGTGCTGAGCCATCTGTACCCGCGAAGGTAAGCCGTCTCGGCGGGCAGATCACGCTCGTACCGAGTTGGGTGGTGACGACCGCTGGCGCTACGGGCGGGCGCGGTGGCGGGGCTTGGCGACCGTTTCGGCGCCGCTGTCCCACTCCGCCCAGTCCGACCACTCCTCCACCTCCTCGCCCGTGGGGTCTTCTGCCTCCGCACGGTCCAAGGCGTCGGCGTCGTCGGGCAGCTCGAACAGGGTGAGCAGGCCATCCTCGGCATCGAGGCAGACCGTCGCCGCCCGGGACCAGCAGCTGTCCTCGTCGGGTAGCCAGGCCACCGCGCACGGCGTTGAGTCCAGGAACGCCCGGGTGAGGATGGCTCCCGGGGATCGCTCCCAGATGGACTGCAGCTCATCGGCGAACAGCGCAACGCCGTCCCCGGCCCGATCCGGGCAGTCGATGTCGGGATGGACCAGCGCGAGCAGTGCGTCCAGGTCCCGGGCGTTGAAGCCCTCGACGAACTCGTCGCGCAACGACTCGAGGTCGTCGGGACCCCTGCCGGACCACTCGGCGGCCGGGCTGTCGCCGTCGTCGGTGTCGACCTCGTCGTTGAGGTCGATGAAGCGCAGACCGTCCTCGGTCGGAGCTCCGGTCATGGTTCACCTCCCAACCCTGAGCATCGCCCACCACACGCTGCGTGCCAAGACCTGAGTTCCAAACAGTTCGTCCTGATCGCCCTTCCCAAGCACCCGGGCCAGCCGCGGTCAGGCCCTACCATGTGTTGTTGCCATGAGCGACTTCCTTGCGGAACTGCAGCGCCGGGTCCTCGTCTTCGACGGGGCCCTCGGCACGTCCATCCAGTCGCGGGACCTGGATCTTGCGGACTTCGATGGCCTCGACGGCTGCAACGAGGTGCTGGTCCGCACGCGCCCCGACGTCATTGGCGAAATCCACGCGGAGTTCCTGCAGGTTGGCTGCGACGCGGTGGAGACCGACACGTTCGGCGGCGCGCCGTGGGTCCTGGCCGAGTACGGCCTGGCCGACGAGACCGAGGCGCTGGCGGCGGCAGCCGCCGGGATCGCCCGCGAAGCCTGCGACGCGGTCGCCACGCCCGCACGGCCGCGATGGGTGGCCGGCTCGATCGGTCCGGGCACGCGCAGCCCCACCCTGTCGCTGGGCAACAGCCCAGCCAAGTCTGACTTCATCGACTACGACACCATGGTCGCCGGGTACCTGCGCCAGGTCCGCGGCATGGTCGCCGGCGGTGCCGACGTGCTGCTGGTGGAGACGGTGTTCGACCTCTTGCAGGCCAAGGCGGCGCTGTGGGCTTGCCACGAAGGCATGGCCGCCGAAGGCCGCACCCTTCCACTGCTGGTCTCAGTCACCATTGAGAAGGACATCAACACCATGCTGCTGGGCAGCGAGATCGGCGCTGCGCTGGTCGCCCTGGAGCCGCTGGGCGTGGACGTGATCGGGTTGAACTGCGCGACCGGCCCTGACGACATGCGCGAACAGATCCGCCAGCTCAGCCGTACCTGTAGCCTGCCGATCAGCGTCATTCCCAACGCCGGCATCCCGTCAATGGTCGACGGCCAGGCGTCCTACCCGCTGACCCCAGAGGCGCTGGCCGCCGCGCACCGCGAGTTCGTCAGCGACTTCGGTGTGCAACTGGTCGGTGGCTGCTGCGGCACCACTCCCGAGCACCTCGACGCGGTCGTGCGGACCGTTGCCGATCTGCGGCCGGCGTCGCGGCAGCCGGAACTCGAGCCGGCACTGGCCTCGCTGTACGCGCCGGTGCCGCTCGAGCAGGACCTGTCGTTTCTCGTGGTCGGTGAGCGGCTCAACGCCAACGGGTCGCGCAAGTTCCGCGACCTGCTGCTGGACTCCGACTGGGAGGCCATGACCCAGATGGCCCGGGCCCAGGTGCGCGAGGGTGCGCACACCCTTGACGTCTGCATCGACTACGTCGGCCGGGACGGCGTAGCCGACATGGTCCAGGTGGTCGACCGCCTGGCCACCCAGTCGACGCTGCCGTTGATGATCGACTCCACCGAGATGGCCGTGGTGTCGGCGGGTCTGCGCCGCATCGGCGGCCGTGCGGTCATCAACTCGGTCAACCTGGAGGACGGCAGGCGCAAGGCCGACGTGCTGCTGCCGATGGCCAAGCAGTTCGGGGCGGCGGTGGTGGTGCTGGCCATCGACGAGGAAGGTCAGGCCCGCACCGCCGACCGCAAGGTTGAAGTGTGCAAGCGGATCGCCGCTATCGCGATCGACGAGTTCGGGCTGTCGGCCTCCGACCTCATCTTCGACACCCTGACCTTCCCGCTGGGGTCTGGTCAGGAAGACCTGCGCCGCGACGGCCTCGCCACGCTGGAGGCGATCGAGCGGGTCAAGGCCGAGATCCCCGGCTGCCACACCATCCTTGGCGTGTCCAACGTGTCGTTCGGGCTGTCACCGGCGGCACGCCAGGCGCTCAACTCGGTGTTCTTGCACATGGCCGTCGAGCGGGGACTGGACGCCGCAATCGTGAATCCGGCCAAGATCCTGCCGCTGCAACAGATCGACGACGAGGTGCGCAAGGTTTGCACCGACCTCGTCAACGACCACCGCGTCGGCGCAGGCGGATCCGCACGCACCGAGTACGACCCGCTCGCCGAGTTGATGCGCCTGTTCGAGGGCGCCACCGAAGCGCGGGCCTCCCAGGCCGACCTCGCGGCCCTGCCGCTGCAAGAACGCCTGCAGCGGCGGATCATCGACGGCGACCGCGACGGGCTCGACAACGACCTTGACGCCGCGATGGCCGAGGGCCTGGCCCCGCTGGACATCATCAACGTCCATCTGCTGGCGGGGATGAAGGTCGTCGGCGAGCTGTTCGGCTCCGGGCAGATGCAGCTGCCGTTCGTGCTGCAGTCCGCCGAGTGCATGAAGGCCGCTGTGGCGCACCTGGAGCCACTGATGGAACGCGCCGACGACTCGGGTAAGGCCAGGGTCGTGCTGGCCACCGTCAAGGGTGACGTCCACGACATCGGCAAGAACCTGGTGGACATCATCCTGACCAACAACGGCTACGAGGTTCGCAACCTGGGGATCAAGCAGCCGATCGACGCCATCGTCGCGGCCGCCGAGGACTTCAAAGCCGACGCGATCGGCCTGTCGGGGCTGCTGGTCAAGTCGACGGTGGTCATGCGCGACGACCTCGAGGAGCTCAACCGCCGGGGGCTGGCCCGGTATCCGGTGCTGCTGGGTGGTGCCGCGCTGACGCGCGCATATGTCGAGGTCGACCTGCGCCGTTTGTACCAGGGCCCGCTGTTCTACTGCCGCGACGCCTTCGCCGGGTTGCACACGATGGACGAGGTGGCGGCGCGCAAGGCCGACGGACGCCTCGAGGCCAGCGACGAGTGGGGTCGCAAGGTCGGCGAGCGCGCGGTTCGCACCACCGGTCCCGCCAGCCGCGGCGCCGACCAGCCTGGCACCACCACCGTTGCGCGGCGCTCGGATGTCGCAACCGACGTGCGCGTGCCGGCGCCGCCGTTCTGGGGATCTCGGGTGGTGCGTGGCGTGCCGCTCGATGATGTCGCCGCGCTGCTCAACAAGCGCGCACTGTTCCGAAGCCAATGGGGCTTCGGCCGTGAGGACACCGCAGCCGCCGAAGCCGCCCTACGCCAGATGCTGGCGATGGCGCGCGCGGAGCTCCTGCTCACCCCGATGGCGGTCTACGGCTACTTCTCCTGCTCCAGCGACGGCGACGACGTGATCGTCTACGAGGCGCCCGACTCCGACGCCATCGCCGCGCGGTTCAGCTTCCCGCGCCAGACCCGCGGTCGCTTCCTGTCCATCGCGGACTTCTTCCGCCCGCTGGACTCGGGCGAGCGAGACGTGATCGCCTTCCACTGCGTCACCATGGGCTCGCGGGTGAGCGAGCGGGCCGCGCAGCTGTTCGCTGACAACCACTACACCGATTACCTGTACCTCCACGGGTTCGGGGTGGAGATGGCCGAGGCCATGGCCGAGCTGTGGCACGGGCGCATCCGCAGCGAGCTGGGCATCGACGGCGAGGACGCCAAAACGCCCGAGGAGCTGTTCCGCCAGGGCTATCGCGGATCGCGTTACTCCTTCGGGTACGCCGCCTGCCCCGATCTGGAGGCGCGCAAGCCGCTGTTCGACCTGATCGACCCGACTCGGATCGGGCTGGAGCTGTCGGAGGAGTTCCAATTGCACCCCGAGCAGTCCACCGACGCTCTGATCGTCCATCATCCCGAGGCCAAGTACTTCAATGCGCGGTAGGTGACCGCGGGCGGATGGGCTGTCACCTCCGCTCCGCATGACCCCTTTACGCTGCGCTCCGGTGACAGTCCATCCGCCCCCTCCTTCCGCTTGCCGCAAACACCCGTGGGTCAGAACGGGAACGCTCTCGGGATGAGGATGAGGCAGAGCACGACGCAGGTGAGGTTGAGCGGAACGCCTAGGCGGGTGTAGTCGCTGAACTTGTAGCCGCCGAGACCGTAGACCATCAAGTTGGTCTGGTAGCCGATCGGGGTCAGGAACGACAGGCTGGCGCCGAGCGTCACCGCGATCACGAACGGGCGGGGGTCTGCCCCCACGGTGGTTGCCGTCGCCAGCGCGATGGGAAACAGCAGCGCCGCGGCGGCATTGTTGGAGATGAGCTCGGTCAAGGCCATGGTGGCCAGCAGCACCCCCGCAAGTGCGCCGATCATGCCCAAGGGTCGCAGACCGGCCACGAGCAGGCCCGCGATGACTTCGCCCAGCCCGCTCTGGGTGACGGCGGCGCCCAACCCGAACGCCGACGCGATCAGCACCAGGATGTCGAGGTCCAGCGCGTTGCGCGCCTGCCGCAAGGTCAGCACCTTGGTACCGATGAGGACGAATGCGGCCAGCAACGACGCTTGCAGCAGCGGGATGATCTCGAAGGCGGTGAGTGCGACGAAAGCCAGCAGCACGCTGACGACCACCGCCGCTTTGCGCGGCTGCGTCGGCGGGATTCCGCCCAAGGGTGCGACCACCAAGAAGTCCCGGGAGTCGCGCCAGCGGTCGCGGAACTGCTCGTCGGCCAGAACCAGCAACGTGTCGCCCAGACGCAGGCGGATGTCGCCCAGCTTGCCCTCCAGCCGCGCGCCGGAGCGGTGGATCCCCAGCACGGCGGCGCGGTAGCGGCCGCGGAAGCCGATCTCGGACAGCGTGCGCCCTGCCAGTGCGGACTCGGCACCGACCACGACCTCGTAGAACGCGTGGCCCTTGCCGTCCAGCCGTGACAGCTGGCGCTGCTCGGCTGAGACCAGCCCGCGTTGGCGTTGCAGGTCCACGATGGTGTCGACACGACCGACGAACGACAGGATGTCGCCGCCCAGCAGCGCCTCCTCGGGAGCCACCGGAGCGATGACCTCGCCATTCCGCTCCACCTGCACCAGGTAGACGGCCTGGAGATTGCGCAGTCCGCCTGCCTCGACGGACACCCCATCCAGCGGGCCCTGCGGTGTCACGCTCATCGCGACGCTGAACTGGCGAACCTCGTCGGAGATCGTTCGGGTCACCGTCCCCCGGTTGGGCAGGACCACCTGCGCCAGCAGCACCAGCACCGCGGTGCCGGCCAGGGCGATCGGCAAGCCGACTGGCGTGAGCTCGAACAACCGCAGCGGCTCCATCCCCGCGTCGCGCAGCAGGCCCGAGACCGTGAGGTTGGTCGACGTGCCGATGGCGGTGACGATTCCGCCGAGCACGGCCGCATAGCTGACGGGGATGAGGAAGTGCGACACCGCCATCTGCCGCCGACTGGTCATCTCGATCACCGGCGGGACGCTCATGGCGACCAGGGTGGTGTTGTTGAGAAAACCCGAGAACAGGGTGATCGGGAACAGCAGCCGGGCCAGCAGCGGGCGCCCCGTGGAGCGACCGAACAGCCCGGCGACCACTGGATCCAGAATGCCGGCCACGTCGACGGCCCGCGCCAGCACCAGCAGCGCGCCCACCACGATGGGCGCCTCGTTGGAGAATCCCGACAGCGCCTGCTCCCCGTCGATGACTCCCAGCAGCAGCAACGCCACCACGGCGCCGAGGACTGCGATGGCCGGTGGCACGAGCTCGCGCGCCAATGCGACGATGGTGGCCGCGACGACGACCAGGGTGATCCAGGCGTCCAAGCTCACGGCGCTGCTTCGGCGTCGTGGGCATTCACTCGAGCAGACCCCGCTGTTGCAGGTAGGACAGCACCGACGACGCCGACTCCCTCGGCGCCTCGTCGGCGGTGCGCAGATGCACCTCTGGGTCCAGTGGACGCTCGTAGGGGTCGCTCACACCGGTGAAGTTCGGGATCTCACCACGGTCGGCCCGCGCGTACAGGCC
>JACCVM010000129.1 GCA_013698135.1 Euzebyaceae bacterium
CCCGGTTCACCTTCAGCACGCTGCCGCCATGGGCGGCGAGCTCGATGTCGACCTGCTCCTTGGTCGGCGCCCCCTCCACGTAGTCCGGGAACATCAGCCCAGGGTCGGTGTACTCGTGATTGACCCACAGCAGCCCGACCTCGGTGCGTGGCCCGTTGCGACGCGGGGGGAACAGCGCTGTCCAGTCACAGTTGTAGCCGAACTGCTGCGCCTGCTTGTCCGCGGTCTGGGTGTGGAAATCGAAGGCAGGTGCACCCGCGATGATCGGGTCTCCCCAGCTGGCGATCAGGTCCCAGTCGTAGCCCTCGGGCACCTCGACGTCGTCGGCCGTCGACGGCGCGATGGGCGTGAAGCCAAGGGTTTCGCCCCCGTGTCGCCCGTCTGCACCGTTGGTGCCTGGCGCCGCCAGCGCGCGCTCGGTGGACGACAGCACACCGGAGACGACCATCGCCGCGCCCAACCCGCCCTTGAGCAACGAGCGCCGCGACACGGTCCTTCCGACGACGTCGGCGAACGTCTCGTTGCCGCTGCGGTTGGGGACCTCCTTGGCGCAATCGTCGCCGCACGCCCACTGGCACTTGCTGCGGCTACCGGTGCCGGTCGGGCCGACCATCGGCAGGTTGGCGTAACGCACCTGGCTCATCAAGGCATCCTTCGCGAGAGGGAACGAATGCTGGGAAACCTAAGAGTTCTCTAAGAACGGCCGGTGAACGCACAGCCGCTCGCAAGAGAAGGCCTGGCGCCATTTCCGAGGCGGTCACCCGACTGCCTAGACTCCCGCCGTGCCAGCCACGCTGCTGCGGCCCGGCGCCGAGGCCTACGCCATGGCCGCCGCCGCCCTGCGCGGCGGCGGGCTGGTGGCCTTTCCCACCGAGACCGTGTACGGGCTGGGGGCCAACGCCCGCTGTGCCGCGGCGGTGTTCCGGATCTTCGCCTGCAAGGGCCGTCCCGCCGACAACCCGCTCATCGTGCACGTGGCCGACGCCGAGGCCGCCGCCGCCGTCACCCGGCGCTGGACACCGTTGGCCCGCGTCCTGGCGGCGCGATGGTAGCCAGGCCCGCTGACCCTCGTGCTCGACGCCGACCCGCGGCTGCCAGCGGTCACCACCGGCGCACGGCCGACCGTCGGCGTGCGGGTACCCCAGCACCCCGTCGGCCTCCCCCTCCTGCGGCAGGCGGGCATCCCGGTCGCCGCGCCGAGTGCCAACCGGTCAGGACGACCGAGCCCCACCACCGCCGACCATGTCCTGGCCGACCTGGGTGCGCTGATCGACATGGTGTTGGACGGCGGCGCTTGCACCATCGGCGTTGAGTCGACGGTCGTCGACGCGCGCGGCGACGCCCCGGTGATCCTGCGAGAGGGAGCCATCAGCCGTGAGCAGCTGGAGATCGGCGAGACCGACCCGCGAGGCGACGCCGGCGCCGCACCGGGCACCCGCTACCGTCACTACGCCCCGAGCTGCCGGGTGGAGATGGTCGCGGCCGGCGACGGTCCTCGGCGCGCCATGGCCGCTGCCATCCACGGCATGACAGTCGCGCTAGTGGCACGGGTCGCCGCTGAAGCGCCGGTGATCACCGTCGCCGTGGTCTCCGACGCGGCCGACCTGGCCCGGCGGCTGTACGGCGCCATGCGGGAGGCCGAGGTCGCCGGCGCCGATCTGTTGATCGTCGAAGAAGTCGAGGAAGTAGGCATCGGGCGAGCGGTCATGGACCGTCTGCGCCGGGCGGCGGCGGCGTCGCGATCACAGCCGGGCTAGCAGCCTGCGCTACCGCCCGTCCGACGACCTCAGCGCAAGTCGCGTTCGCCATCATCGCCTCGGTGCTGTTCGACAGCAGTGCCGCGATGAAGCGCCCTACAGCAGCGGCCGACCGGAGCTGGCTGCACCCACCTCTTGTCGCCCCGGCCGCGCAAATGTGGCGGTCGAGCCATGCTCAGTGGCGGGCGGACCACACCGGCTGACCGCAGTAGCGCAGCGGCGCGGGGAACAGGCCGACGACGCGCTGGTCGACGCTGGCCGCCTCGGCCGCGGCGGCGACGTCATCGGCCTCGACGTCACCAGCAACGTAGGCGCGTAGCACGGTCACGAAGCCGTGGGCGAACAGCGGGAACGCGACGTCGACGACGCGTCCGTCGACGTCGAGCCACAGGTGGTCGATCTCACTGCCGCGTAGGTCCAGCCCACCCCGGTAGACCGTCGGGCACAGCCCCAGGCCAGCGGCGATCGCGGCCACTCGACGGACCGTCTCACGCGGCTCCAACGGGCTGAAGGGCTGCCGTTCGTGCGCTCGCATCAGGCCGGCGCGCAACGCGGTTGCGGTGATGGGCGGCAGCCGGCGGGACTCGAATGCCACCGTGCCCATCCGCTTCCCCCTTCCCTCGAACTCCTCTACGGTATCTCGGCGACCGCCTCGTCGGGCTTGACCGCCGCAGCCAGCCGCTGCGCCAGCCGCGTGCGACGCAGCCGTGCGCCTGACCCCGCTCTGCCGGCGGCGGCCTCGACCAGCTTGGCGTCGCCGACCAGCAGCAGACCGAGGCGAGCCCGGGTCACCGCCGTGTAGACCAGGTCACGGGTGAGCATCGTGCGATGCGTAGGATCACAGATCAGCACCACGACCGGCCACTCCGCGCCCTGTGCCTTGTGCACGGTCAGACACCAGCCAAGGGCGAGGTCGGCGGTGCGGTCGGCGGGGTACGAGACGCCGCCGTGCGGAAAAGCGACCTCCAGGGTGCGCGCTACGGCGTCGGTGGCAACGACCTCGCCGACATCGCCGTTGGCAACGTCCAGCTCGGGGTCGTTGCGGGTCTGGACCACGCGGTCGCCCTCGTGGAAGCCGTCGACGCCGCGGCGGTCGGCCGTCGGGTTCAGCCGCTGCTTGAGCTCTTGATTGACGGCGTCCACGCCGGCGGGGCCGCGGTACATCGGCGCCAGCACCTGCACGTCGGTGGGCGCGCAGCCGTAGAAGTCGGGCGCGCGGACGGCGACGATCTCGGCCACCCGCTGGGCGATGCGCAAGGGCTGTTCCGCAACCACGAAGACATCGTTGTCGCGGCCGGACAGCGGCGGGACGGCTCCCGCATTGATCTGGTGGGCCAGAGTGACGATCCGACTGGCCGCAGCCTGGCGGTGCACGTGCGTCAGACGGGTCGCCGCGAGGGCGTCGACGGCCAGCAGGTCGCGCAGCACCGCACCCGCGCCGACCGAGGGCAGCTGGTCGGCGTCGCCCACGAGCAGCAGGTGGGACCCGTCGGCGACAGCCTGGAGGAGCGCCCACGCCAGCCGGGTATCGGCCATCGACCACTCGTCGGCCACCACCACGTCGTGCGGAAGGCGGCGCAGGGCCCCATAGCCGAAGCTGAACCCGGCGCCGGGACGACCTCTCGCCTCTAGCAAACGGTGCACCGTGGTGGCGCCGTGGCCGGTGAGCTCCTCCATGCGCTTGGCCGCCCGACCGGTCGGTGCGCACAGTGCCACCTGCAGGTCGTGTGCCTCGCAGGCCGTGACGATCGAGGTGACGGTGCGGGTCTTGCCGGTGCCTGGACCGCCGGTCAGCACCGAGACAGGACGCTGCAAGGCCGCCGCCACGGCGGCTCGCTGCTCGGCGGTCAGCTCCTCGGCCGGTTGATGGTCGCGCACCACACGGGGAAGGCGTGATCGGGCGGCCAGCAGGCGGGCGATCTCGTCGGCCACACCCCGCTCGGCCAGCAGGTCGCCGCGCAGCCACCACAGCGCGTCGTCGAAGGCCAGCTCGCCGGCCTCCTCGGCGAGATCGAGCGAACGACGAGCATCAGCGGCGTCGACCGACAGCAGGCGGCGGGCCTCGATGACCAGGTCTGCGGTGGCGGTGGCCATGTGGCCACCACGCTGGCGCACTTGCTGCTGGGCGGTCACGGCGCCGGCCACCAATCGCCGCTTGTCGAGGCGGTCGACTCCGGCGCTGCGAGCCAGCGACTCAGCCGCGGCCCACCGCACCCCCCGGACCGCCAACACGGCGTACGGGTTGGCGTCGATGACCGACCCCGCTTCGTCCCCGAAGTGACGGTGCACAGCCTGCGCTGCCGCCGCTGACAGGCCCGCCGCTGTGAGCTCGGCCAGCAGCGCCGCCAGCGCGCCGGCCTCGCGCCAGGCGTCTCCGATCGCTTCGGCCAGCGCAGCCGACACGCCCTTGACCTCAGCGAGGCGGCCCGGCTCGGCCGCGATCACCGCCCCGACGTCCAGCCCGAACCTCGTCACGATCCGCGCGGCGAGCGTCTCCCCGACGCCGGGGAAGCGCTCGGACGACAGGAAGGCCACCAGCCCCTCGGCGCTGCGCGGCCGGGCATGCTCGTAGGCCACGGCCTCGAACGTCGGTCCGTAGCGGGCGTGTTCGGTCCAGTGACCGAGCAGCCGCACCGCCTGGCCAGGCACCAGTCCCGCCAGCGGACCGCTCGCGCGAGGGCCGTCGTGGATGCTGGCGGCCAGCTCGACGACGCCGAAGCCGGTCGCCGCGTTGACGAAGACCACGCTGGCGACCTCGCCCGTCAACTCCTCGGTCGCCATCATTCACAGCCGGGTAGTGGAGGGCACACCAGCAGTGTGCCAGTGCCTAGCACCAGCAGGGCCGGCGCTGGCGGCCGACCCTGTGGAGTGGTTCGGAGCTACCTCAACCAGCGCCGTCCTAGGCGTCGGCGCTGACCTGCAGGTCCACATCCGTGACGCCTTCGACATCCGCCACGACGGCGCGCAGGGCGGCCTCGTCGAAGCCGGCAGGTGCGCTCCCGCGCACGAAGACCGTGCCTTCCACGACGTTGACGTTGAGCCGAGGCAGGTCAGCCGTGCGCGGATCCTGGCCCAGCGCCGTGCGAACGCGGTCCTCCAGAGGCTTTTGCGCCACCGACTGCGGCGGCGCGTCCGGCTCGATGCCGCCGGTCCCGCCTTCCAGGCCGCCCGTGGCTGGGGCGGTCGACGCCACGTCGGTCGCCGGCGTGGGTGACGGCGGCGGTGGCGTCCACGCATCGGCCGAGCCGAACTCTGTGGACAGATCGTCGTGCTTGCGGGACGTCAGCATGCCGATCAGGTAACCGGCGCCGAGGCCGAGGATCATGGCGAGCCAGCCGGGAAAGCGCCGTTTGGCCCGCTGCAGGTGCAGCCGCTCGGCGGTCTTGCCCTCCGACAACCAACCGCCAAGCCGCAGCAAGGCTCGGTCACTGACCTCGCGCGCGTTGTCGGCGGCAGTCTGCACCGCCGCACTGTCGCGGACACCCTTGGCGAGTTCAGCAGCACGCTCTTCCAGGTGCGCCTCGCGCACCTTCTCGCGGGTCACGGCTGCGAGCTCACAGCCTTTGGCCTGGGCGGTCTGGAACGCCTCCGAGTCGCGGACGCGCTCGGCCAACTCAGCCGCCCGCTGGTCGAGCTTGGCCTCCCTCACCTGAGCCGCCAGATCGGCGGCCTTGTCTTGCACGGCAGTGGTCGAGGACTTCCGTCCCATGATGGTCAGCCTTCCTCGTGTGCGACGCTCGGGGGACGCTCGCGCTTGCGTGTGGACCTACCCCGCCCCTGGGCGCGGAAACAGGACCGCGCCTTGGGCGGGTGCGCGTCCGGACACAGATGTCCGCCACGGCACCCGGTCACAACGTGGACCACGGGCGCTGACCGGCTGGGTGCGCGGGTCTCCTGGTGCCTCCCGTCAGCCGCGACGGTGCAAAAAGTCGTGCACGACCACGGATCCCAGATCGTCGAGGTCGGGATAGAAGATGCGTCCCTCCACGGCCCGCACCATGTGCTCGATGAAGGCCGCAGCTCCCGGATCGTGGTCAAGCAGGAACACGTTCAGCGTCGCCCCGCTGCGGGTCAGCCGCTTGGCCTCCATCATCGTCAGCTCCAACGTACGCGGGTGCGGCGGCCAGTGGAACAGCGGCGTTTCGCCCTCCAGATGGGCGGTGGGCTCGCCGTCGGTCACCATGATCACCTGCTGCTCGGCGTCGGGATGCGCGCCCAGCAGCCGGCGGGCGACCATGAACGCGTGCTGCATGTTGGTGCCAAAGACCCGCTCCCAGCCGGTGGCGAACAAGTCACGAGGCTGCAGCCGCCGCGCGTAGTCGCTGAACCCGACCACGTCGAAACGGTCCTCGGGGAAACTGCCGTCGATCAGGGAGTGCAGCGCCAGCGCCATGCGCTTGGCCGGCACCCAGTTGCCCCGCAGCGGCAT
>JACCVM010000153.1 GCA_013698135.1 Euzebyaceae bacterium
ACACCGGGGGCTGGGGCTGCCGCTGTGCCGCCCGCCGTCGCGCCAGTCGGGGGGAAGGTGTGCCCGGTGGGTGGGACCACAGGCTTCATCGACTCGTGGGGCTTCCCGCGCTCCGGCGGACGAACTCACGAGGGCGTGGACATGTTCGCTGAGTACGGCACGCCGGTGCTGGCCGTGGCCGACGGCGTGGTCGACAACGTCTACAACAACTCGCTCGGCGGGTTGGCGATCACCTTCATCGACGACAACGGCGACAAGTACTACTACGCGCATCTGTCGTCGGCCTCGGCCTTCAGCGGCCAGCGGGTCACCGCCGGCACCGTCATCGCTGCCGTGGGCACGTCGGGCAACGCCGCCGGCACACCACCGCACCTGCACTGGCAGTACCACCCGGGCAACGGTGCCGCGGTCAACCCGTTCCCCCTCGCCAGCGCGCTCTGCCGCTAGCTCACCGGTCGACCAGCGGCTTGTGGAACACGACGCTGCGCTCGACCGGCGTGAAGCCGAGTCGCTGGTACAGCGCCAGCGCGCCGCTGGCGTTGCCGGTGTCGACCATCAGCGACGCCACGTCCAGGCCGGCGTCGGCGATGGCACGCAGCGCCGCGCCCAGTAGGGCGGTTCCGACTCCCCGCCGGCGGAAGGCGGGCGAGGTGCCGAGGCGGTCGATCCACCCCTCGCTGTACCCCTTCAAGGCCGCATCCTGCGGGTAAGCGGAACCCAAGCAGTAGCCGGCGAGCCGCGCTCCGTCGTAGGCGAGCAGGCTCAGGTCCGGGCGGAAGCTGCCGGCGCCGGTGTAACTGTGGCGCCACGGTTCAGGCTCCGCCGCCGTCGTGCCCCAGTGGTCGGCGAAGGCCTCGTTGTGGACGAGCCTCGTGGCCTCGTCGTCGTCGCGTGTCCAGAGGCGGATGCTGATACCGGATGGAATGGCGACGTGCGCAGGCGCGGCCGTGCGCAGGTCGCGCTGCAGCGTGTTGAACCAGCGCACCGGCGCGAAGCTGGACCGCTCGAACAGCCGGATGCGGTCGTGCAGGAAGTCCTCGGCGGCCACCTCCAGGACGGCCGGCAGGTGTGGCGGCAGATGGGTCGCAACCTGCTGGCCCCGCGCCTGTAGCCACGCAAGCAGGAAGCGCCCGAGGCCCCGACCTCGCCAGTCCGGGTGCACCTCGCCCCACAGCCGGACGCGGTGGACCTCCACGGCGCCAGGTGTGCACTGCACCCAGCCGAACGCCAGCAGCGATCCCTTGTCGTCGAAGCCGAACAGCGCGTCGCGTCGAGGATCGGTCCAGGCGTCGTCGAACTCGTCGGCGAGCTCGTCGTCGTCGGGCACCTCGCCGTGGCCCTCGCCGGCATCGACCGCCGCCAGCAGCCGCCGCCACGCCGGAACGTCGTCCCGGGTGGGTGCTCGCCATCGCAGCACCGGGTCAGCGGGCGGTTCCGGCAGTCCCTCAGCGCGCATGATCCACCCCGGCAAGTCCCTGATCCCGTCCCACCGCCGCGAGCCTAACGCCCGACCCAACACGGTTCCGCGCGTCACCACTCGCACGGGGGGTATGCCAGCCAGCGTGACCGTGCTCGTCGGAACGTCCGGCTGGCAGTACCGGGATTGGCGCGGCGCCTTCTACCCCCGCGACCTGGCGCAGCGGCAGTGGCTGGACCACTACGCCGCCCGCTTCGCCACGGTCGAGATCAACAACAGCTTCTACCGGCTGCCACCGACTGAGCGCTTCGCCGCCTGGGCGGCCACGACCCCGGCCGACTTCACGCTGTGCCCCAAGGTCAGCCGCTACCTGTCGCACATGAAGAAGCTGCGTGACCCGCAGGAGCCGGTCGAGCGCTTCGTGACGGCCGTACGCGGGCTCGGCAACAAGCTCGGCCCCGTGCTGTTGCAGCTGCCCGGCACGTTTCCCCAAGCGCTGAACCGTCTGGACGCCGCGCTGGCCGAGTTCCCCGCCGACGTCCGCGTGGCGGTGGAGCTGCGCCACCCCTCCTGGTTCACCGAGGACACCCGGCGGCTGCTGACCCGCCGACGTGCCGCGCTGTGCCTCGCTGACCGCGGATCGGTCGAGTTGACGCCACCCTGGCGCACCACAGATTGGGCCTACATCCGCTTCCACGAGGGGCGTGGCACGTGGCCGTGCTACGGGCGCACCGCGCTGGCCTCCCGGGCGCGGATGCTCGCCGAGCGCTACGGGCCGAGCGCCGAGATCTATGCCTTCTTCAACAACGACCCGCGGGCCTGCGCCGTACGGGACGCCCGCTGGTTCGCCGCCGCCTGCCGGCGCGCCGGGCTGGTGA
>JACCVM010000229.1 GCA_013698135.1 Euzebyaceae bacterium
CGCGGCGCCAGGTTGTCGTCGATCGGCAGCACGGCATCGGTCAGGCCCCGAGCTTGAGCTACCGGCAGCGCGGGATCGTTAACGTCGGCGATCGACAGCGTCGGCAGCCCCCGTTCAATGGCCGCGCCCGCCATGCCGTGGTCGGCCACCACCAGATCGGGCGTGTCGGCGGCAAGCTCGTCCAGCATCGCTTCCATGTAGCGGCTGCGGTGTGTATGCCGCAGCGATCCCGCGTCGGAGACGCAGGCGACCCCGTCGAGGAACCGCAGCCAGAGCCGCTTGCCCGAACCTTCGTCGACCGCCATCCTGTTGTCGTCCAGCGGTGCCAGCAACAGGCAACCTCGGGACTGCAGGAACCGGGCGATCGCGGCGTAGTGCGGTAACAGGCCGGTCGGATGACCGGTCGCCAGGAGCACGCGCCCACCACCCGCGGCCGCGAACGCTGCCAGGCGATCACGGTGCACCCCGATGGCCCGCAGCGTGGCTTCCGGGTCGATCCAGCCGTCGCCATCAGGGTCGGCCGCTGGAGGGTCGCCGCCGCACAGCGCCACCACGGCTCGAACCGCCTGGAGGATCGTGCAGGTTCCAGACAGGCCGAAGGTGTAGCGCTCGTCGCCGGCAGCCAGCTTGGCGCAGTTGTTCAGCGTGCTGCGGGGACTAGTCGCGACATCGCCCGTCAGGCGTGCGCCGATGAGGTGCTCGCGCAGTCCGGAGTCCGTGCCGTCGCTCACCGCGCGGCCAGCAGGTCAAAGGCCGCCCGCTTGAGCTCCTCCACGCTGGACGCGGCCTGTCCGCGGATGGCCCCCAGTCGCTCGGGGGCCAGCTGCACCGGCCCGTCGAGGAAGGTGCCGACCGACCGCTGGCCGACGGCCTCCTCGGCCAGCTGCTGCCACTGCAAGGGCACTTCCAGTGGCACGTGCGCCCCGGTGAGCTCGGCGAAGTAGATGGTCCATGCGCGCGGAACCACCGAGACGATCTGGTAGCCCCCACCGCCCAGTGCCACCCAACGGCCGCTGGTGTGGTCGTGAGCCAGGCGGTGCAGCCGCTCGGCGAGCTCCAGGTAGTCGTCGGTGACCAGCGCCAGATGCGCGAGGGGATCCGTGACGTGGGTGTCGCAACCGAGTTGGGTGACCAGCACCTCGGGGTCGAAGGCGTCCAGGGCGGGCGGCACGACCGCGTCGAACGCCTCCAGGTAGACCGGGCCGGGGGTGGCCGGCGGCAGCGGCACGTTCAGCGACGTGCCCTCGGCGTCGCCAGTGCCTACCTCGTCGGGGAACCCGGTGCCTGGAAACAGGTACCGCCCCGACTCGTGGAGGCTGATCGTGAGGACCCGAGGGTCGTCGTAGAAGAAGGCTTGCACCCCGTCGCCGTGGTGGGTGTCGACGTCCACGTAGGCCACCCGGTTGGCTCCGCAGCGCAGCAGCCAGTCGATGGCCGCCGCCGGATCGTTGTAGACGCAGAAGCCGGCGGCGCGGTCGGGCATGGCGTGGTGCAGCCCCCCGGCGGGGTTGAACGCGTGCGCCACCGTGCCGGTCCACACCGCATCCGCCGCAGCGACCGACGCCCCGCACACCTGCAGGGAAGCTTCGTGCATCCCCGCGAACGTCGGGTTGTCGCCCGGCCCGAGCCCGAAGGAGACCGCCGACTGCCGAGGCCGCAGTGAGCAGCCCCGCACCGCGTCGACGTAGGCCTCGCTGTGTAGCCGCAGCACGTCCTCGTCGCCGAAGGCCGCTTGCGGCAGCGTCACGACGTTGTCGGCGTCGGTCAGCCCGCAGGCGCGGATCAGGTCGACGGTCAGCTTGACCCTGATGGGCTTGAGGGGATGGGAAGGGCCGAAGTCGTAGTTGAGTTCCTCGTCGTTCCAGATCAGCGCGGTGGCCATTGCGACCAGCCTAGGCCAGCCACGCCGGCGTCAACCGGTCGGGTTGCGCTCAGGTGCGCGAGTCGGCCGGCGGCTGGATGGTTTCCGTCACCGTCACCGTCGTCGAGGGCGCGGCCGTAGCGGGCGCCGCGTCCCGTGACTCCCCGGTCGCTGACCCGCTGTCCGCCGCTGCGGCCGGCGGATGTCGGTCGGCGGTGAGCCAGTCGTGCCGGCGGAACTGCTCGACGTGCCACAGGTTGACGTCGCCGTCCAGTGCCTTGAGATGGGAAACCAACAGGGTCGTGCCGGTCGCCTTCGGCTCGCCGAGGGCGGCGGCAAAGGCGGCGGCGAAGTCGGCACGATCCTCGGTCATCGCGGCGCGCCGCTGCAGATCGGTCGCCGTGCGGATGCCGAGCCGTCTCAGCCGATCGCGCACGATCCGGCGTTCGTCGGCGTCGCGAGGCAGGTGCAGGGACAAGCAGGCCTGGTCGATCCAGTCGACCAGCCGTGCCACCGGCAACCGGGTCTGCAGCAGTACGTCGACCAGGTTGGCGGTGGCCAGGTTCTGGGCGTCCTCGATGCCCTCCTCCAGCAGCCGGGCCTCGTACCACAGGTTCAGTCCGTCGAGCTCGGACAGCGGGTAGTCGCTGGCGATCGGCGGTATCCACCGCCGCAGCGGCTTGGTCAGGGCGGCCTGCAGCACCTGCAGTCCCATCTGCGGAAAGAACCCGAGCAGGAACGCGAAGACGGCTTCCTGTCCGGGCCTGGCGGTAGGCCACACCAGGTGGACCGCGCTCACGACTACCGCCACGAACACGACGCGGACGACCGCCGAGATGTACGCGCCCGCCTTGAGGTCCGCGCGGAAGTAGCGGCGGATCAGGTCTTGGAGGATGAACGAATAGGCGCCCACGAAGCCGTACTGCAACGCCTCGGACGGCAGCAGCGGCCGACCCGACAGCTGCAGCCCGGCGAGCAGGCCGACGTTGCCGTACAGCTCCGGCTGCAGCACCAGCACCCAGCCCACCCCGAGCAGGAGCGTGGCCAAGATCACTGGTGAGAACGTCTCGGCGCGGTCACGCAGACCCAGATTCTTCGCCAGCAGCGCTCGTGTGCTGACCGCCAGCTGGCCGTAGACGGTCTCGAACTTGCGGCGGTACAGATTGTCCTTCGTGCCGGGGTCGCCGTGCTCGTCCCGCCACCGTTGGTAGTAGCTGGTGTGCACCGGCGGGGCGGGCAGGTTGCGGTATTCGTCGATGTGCAGGCGAAACAGGTTCAGCACGTACTCGTCGTACAGACTGGGACCTCGATTGCGGATGAACTGCAGGTACAGCCAGCCGGGCAGGAAGGCCAGCAGACCGACCGCCACGAGCTTGAGGAGGAACACGCGCGCCGGTTGCTGTAGCAGGATGGACGGGATCAGGATGGCGGCCACGGCCGCTGCCAGCAGCAGCCACAACAGCACGCGCCCCTCGCCGCGTTGGTCCTGGCGGCGTTGCCGCCACCACTCGTCGAGCCGGATTGCGCCCATGTTCATCACCCGTCCGCCCGGAGCCCGCCAGCGCCGAGCCCAAGCACCCATCGCACGCCGATGACGACGTATCGTGCGCGTATGACCCGATTCTGTCCACCCCCTTCGACGCAACGCCGCAGCATGGCGCGGTTGGCGGTGTCAGGACGCCGCGGGCGAGTCCACGGCACCCGAGCGCAGCGCCCATGCCGCCACCTCGGTGCGGGTCGACAGGCCGGTCTTGGCCAGGATGTTGGACACATGTACGGCCACGGTTTTGACCGCGATGAACAGCCGGTTGGCGATCTGGCGGTTCGTCAGTCCCTCGGCGAGCAGGGCCACCACCTCGGTCTCACGGGGGGTCAGCAGGCCACTGCCGGTCCCGCCCTCCAGACGGCGCAACAGGGTCTCGGCGGCGGCCCGGCGGTAGCCCGGCCAGCCGTCGAGAAGCTCGACGGCGGTTACCGCCTCCTGGCGTGCGCCTGAGCGGTCGCCCAACAGGTCCTGACAGCGTGCCAGGCGCTGGTGCAGGTCGGCGATGGCGGTGGCGGGCCGCCACAGCTGCGGCGCCGCCAGAGCCCGGCGGTAGGCCTCCGCGGCTCCGGCCGCGTCGCCCACTCGCTCGCCGGCCATGCCCTCCAGGTGCGCGGCCCATCCCGCTACCCGCCGGTCGGCGGTCGCGTAGCCGTCCTTGACGGTCGCGCGGTCACGCCGCCCCGGCTCGATGGCAGCCAGGAAGGCACGCAGCTCGGCGACGTCCACCCCAGCCGACAGCGCGTCGACGGCCATGATCCAGGCCGCGTCTTCCTGCACGTAGCGCACGACAGCCTCCACACCGCCGCGGTACTCGGCCAGCGCCGCCCGCGCAGCGGGCGCGTTGCCTGCCCTGGCGGCAATCGCGGTGGCCAGCTGCCCGATCCAGGCCGACGCCCGCTCGCTGGGCCGGCGTTGCGCCTCGTCTACAAGCCGCGCCAGCACACTGGCGGCGGCCTCGGCGTCGTCGCGCTCGGCGGCCATCAGACCGTCCATGGCCAGCAGCCACAGATCGCTGCCGGGAGCGGCCACCACGCGGCGACCCAGCCGCAGCCAGCGGTAGGCCGCGGCGGCGTCACCTTCGCACAGCGCAAGGTGGACCCCGAGACCGGCGATGCTGGCGGCGGCGCTGTCGAGTCCGTGACGGTCGGCCACGCCCCAGCCCTCCTCCAGCAACAGGCGGGCGCGGGCGTAGCGCCGCTTCTCCAACTCGAACAGCACGCCGTTCACGTAGCCGCGTGTCAGGGTGAGCATGTCACCGCTGCGCCGAGCCGTGTCCCTGGCCTCGGCCAGCAGCCCAGCCCCCTCGTCGGCGTGTCCCGGCAGCGAACACAGCGCGGTGCCCTTGTTGACCA
>JACCVM010000235.1 GCA_013698135.1 Euzebyaceae bacterium
CACCCGCCCGCAGGCCCGGCAGCCCACGTTCCACAACACCAGCTCGACCCGGCCGGTGGCGGTGTGCAGCACCCGGGGCCGAGCGTCGTCCTTTGCGGGCGAAGTCGCGGTCCACGGGGCACCGGGGACAGGCGAACGGTGCCACCACATCGCGCACCGGCGCCCACTTCGGACCGCACACGCCGTCGATCAGACGCTCCTGCGCCTCGTCCAGCGCCTGCGCGAGCGCCTGGTTCGGTAGGTCTCGGGCCATCGCCACCGCCAACGACTCCAACGCGTGCCACGACGACGCCGACGACAACGCCGGCATCTCGATCTCCAGGGTCAAGGTAGTCGACATCGCTCCGGGCTCCTCGCAGGTCGGGATCCTCGCCTGCAAGGTCCTACAAGATCAGCGACCCAAGTTCAACGGAGCGACGCGCTACCGAACCTTCACACCAACGCCGTCACCGCGGCATGATCACCACACCCTCCGTGTCCGGGAACCGGGTCAGGCTCCCACCGCTGTTGACCGACGACAGGATCTCTGACGGCTCAATGGGGAACGACGAGCGGGGCTGCTCGGCCGCTCACCTGCGATCTCCCGTGGCCTGTGGCCCTTGGGCGTACCAGACGTGGCGACGTGTGCACTGTCGTGCGAGGTCATGATGGCGTCGCAGGATCTGAATACTCTCCCTTCATGACGCCCCCGGAGGACCGGCCCGACTCCGCGCGGCCCGTCGCGGTGACGCCCGAAGCGGACGTCCCGGGGCTCCCTGCCGCCGTGCCCCCAGCTCTCGCGCCCGAGGCGCCTCGGGGCGGGCTGGCCAGGGCCGGGACCACGGCAGTTCTTTGGCAAGGAACGGCGCAGTTCCTGGGGAAAGCCGTCGTCCTGGTGACGACAGTTGTCCTAGCGCGTCTGCTGGCGCCCGCCGACTTCGGCCTCGTGGCGCTCGCCATGGTGCTCATCGTCTACGCCGAGGTGCTGGCCTCCACCGGAGTGGCCCAGGCGCTGATCTACCTGGGGCGCACCCCTTCGGTCGTCCGGGCGGCCCTGGGCTGCAGCATCGTCGCCGGCCTGGTGCTCACGGGTGCGGCCGTCGCGGCGGCGCCGCTCATCGCCAGCTTCTTCGACAACCCGGACGTCGTACCGATCGTGAGGCTCCTCGCGGTCGGTCTGTTCGCCTCCGCGCTGGGGGCGGTACCGGAGGCACTTCTCCAGCGGGACCTGCTCTTCTCGCGGCTGACCATCGCCACGGTGGCGCGTTCCATGGTCACCGGCGCGGTCTCCGTCGGCCTGGCCCTGTCGGGTTACGGCGCCATATCCCTCGCATGGGGCAACGTCGCCGGCGGCGTCTCGTTCGCCGTACTCACGTGGGCCCTCCTGCCGGACCGCCCAGACGCTGCCTTGTGGCGCACGCGCCGGTCCGATGTCCGACAGGTCATGGGCTACGGGATCCCGGTCGCGGGAAGCTCCATGCTGCAGCGGGCCATCTACGACATCGACTACCTGATCATCGGGCGCATGCTCGGGGTCTCGGCCCTTGGATACTACTCGCTGGCCTTCCGGCTTCCTGAGCTGCTCATCCTCAACGTCTTCTTCGTGCTCTCCAGCGTCGCCTTCCCGCTGTACAGCAAGGTCCGCGGCGATCGGGAGGCGCTGCGCAGGGGCTACTTCCTCGCCGTCCGGCTCTTCAGCCTCTACGGGCTCTGCGCCGGGGTCGGGATGGCAGTCGTGGCGCCGGTGCTCGTGCCCGTCGTGTTCGGCCGCGCCTGGGAGGGGGCTGTCGGACCGCTCGTGGCGCTTGCGCTGTACGCGGCGTGCCGGTCCATCGCGGGCGGGGCCAACGACATCTACAAGGCAACTGGGCGTCCCGGTGTGGCGGTCGTGCTGGCGGTCGCTCGGCTCCTGGTGCTCGTACCTGTCCTCGTCACCGCCGCCTGGTTCTGGGGGATCGTCGGGGTGGCGTATGCCCAGCTGGCCACCTCGGCGATCTTCGTGGTCGTCATGCAGGGTGTCGCCGTCCGCATGCTCGGAGCACGGTGGCTCGACGCGGTGCGGGCGATGGCGCCCTCGTTCGTCGCCGCAGGTGCTGTGGCCATGGTCGCTTCGGCGCTGGTGCGACTGCCTGTCACGCCCGTCCTGGTGCTCATCATCACCATCGTCGGCGGTGTGCTGGCCGCGGTCGGCTCGCTGGCGCTGACGCACCGCCCGTTCCTCCGCGAGCTCATCGGCCTGGTCGTGCGCCGCTCGGCGGCTGCGCCGAGGTGACCACGTGGACCCGGCGCGGGTGTCCGTTGCAGGTGATCGGCGGTGCCCCGGCAGATCGTCTAGCCTCGGTGCCGTGCAGCCGCCTGACGTCCCCGGGCCTCCCGCCACTCTGGTCACGCAGGACCGGGAGCCCTTCCAGCCGATCTGGTGCGGGGACACGGAGCTCTCCGCCATCGCGCCTGAGGACCTGCTCCTCTCGGCGGACTCCGGCTATGGCAGGGCGCGGGTCCTCGTGCGGCTGCACGGTGAGCCGCTGGGCTACGCGTCGATGGACGTCTCCGGCGATGGCCTGTCCGGGGACGACGTGCGGGCCGCCATCCTTCCCGAGCTCCTCGCCAGGCTGGAGGACCACCTGTCACAGGAGGGCCTGACCGCCGGTCCGCTGCGGCTCCCGGTCGCCGCCGCCTCCAGCGGCTGCCCGATGGTGGTGGATGAGGGCGAGGAGGTGACCGTCATCGTCTGCACCCGAGACCGTCCCGAGACGCTCCGGTCGTGCCTTCACCACCTGCGCCGACTCACGTACGACCCGCTCAACGTCCTGATCGTCGACAACGCCCCGAGCGACGATCGCAGCGAACGCGTGTTCAACGACATCGTGGGCGATGACGACCGCTTCTCCTACGTGGTGGAGGAGCGGCCCGGGCTGAGCAGGGCAAGGAACCGAGGGTGGACACACGCCACCAGCAGCATCGTGGCTTATACCGACGACGACGTCTCTGTCGACCCGGACTGGGTGCAGGGAATCGTGCGGGGGTTCCGCCGGCGTCACGACGTCGGCTGCGTCTCGGGGCTGGTGTGCACGGCGTCCATCGAGGGACCGGCAGAGGCGTACTTCGACGGACGCGTGAGCTGGTCGAAGAACTGCGCGCCCCGGTTGTACGACATGGCTGGTCAGCGAACGCCTGACCGGCTCTACCCCTACAGCCCGGGGATCTTCGGGACGGGGGCGAACTTCGCATTCCGACGGGAGCTGCTCGTCACCATGGGCGGCTTCGACGAGGCGTTGGGAGCCGGCACGCGCACTGCGGGGGGCGAGGACCTGGACGCGTTCGTGCTCACCCTCAAGACTGGAGCCGCCCTGGCGTACGAACCCTCGGCGATCGTCTGGCACCACCACAGGGCGGACAACGACGCGCTCACCAAGCAGATGTACGCCTACGGGACTGGCTTCGGGGCGTTCCTCGCCAAGCACCTCATCGACCGTCGGACCCGGGGTGACGTCGTGCGTCGCCTGCTGGTCGGCTCCGTGAAGCTGTTCCGGGTCCCCGGTGCCACCAGGGCCTCCGTGCCCGACGCCGCGTCGATGCCGCCGGGCCTGCTGCGGCGCGAGCTGCGCGGGATGCTGGCGGGGCCGCTGCTGTATCTGCGCGCACGCAGGAACCTGCGATCCGCGTGAAGGGCGCGCCTGTGACGAATAGCGTCAGACCATGAGTCGACCCATGGCGAAGCTCGCCCTCGTGGCCTCACCCATGCTGACCCGGCTCAGCTCCGTCGGTTGCTGACCGCGCTCCCCGAGCCAGACGTCTTCGTGCACGTCGACCGGAAGGTTCCGACGGACGTCATGGCGCGCTTCGCCGAGGTCGCCTCCGAACGGGTGCGCCTCGTGGAGCGGGTCGACAGTCGGCTGGGCAGCTGGTCGCTGGTTCGTGCGGAGCTCACCGGCGTGGCGGCGGCCCTCCACGACACGACGGCAACCCACATAGCCGTCATCAGCGGCGCCGACTACCCCGTCGCGCCCTACGACCCGATGCTCGACGCCCTGCGCGACCTAGGCGACAACACCTACCTCGAAAACTTCTCACTTCCACGGCGCGCATGGAGAAGACCATGGCGGCATCAACGAGGGAGAGAACGGGCTGGCTCCAACGAGCCATGTCGAGCACCGAGACCGTCGTCGTACGGTGGACCAGCTCCACCAGATAGAAGAAGCCTGGGAAGTTGTGGTA
>JACCVM010000244.1 GCA_013698135.1 Euzebyaceae bacterium
CCACCGAGGCCATCGACCGCAGCGATCTCGCCGTCGCCATCCCGATGGCCGGACGGGCCACATCCTTCAACGTCGCGGTCGCAGCGGGCATCCTGATGTACGAGGCCAGCCGGCAGCTCCGGCGTTGACTTCGACCGCACCTCAACTCCTAGCGTGCTGATCGTGATCACGACGAATATCGAACCCCGCGAGCGCATTGGATCCCCGGCGTACCGGATGACGACCATCGGCAGCGTTGCGCTGATCTCATTGTTCGCCTTCGAGGTCCTGGCGGTCAGCACCGCGATGCCGGTCGCCGCTGCGGCCCTGGACGGGCTGAACCTGTACGCCCTGGCCTTCGGTGCTCCACTGGCCGCCGGTGTGATCGGCATGGTCCTGGGCGGGCCGTGGAGCGACCGCAGCGGCCCGGGTCCCGCGACCTGGGCCGGGCTGAGCGCGTTCGTGCTGGGGCTGCTGGTGGCCGGCGCCGCGCAGACGATGGTGCAGCTGGTCGTCGGTCGAACCCTGCAGGGCGCGGGTTCCGGGCTGGTGATCGTCGCGTTGTACGTCGTGGTGGGCCGGGAGTATCCCGCCGAGCTTCACCCGCACATCTTCGCGGCCTTCTCCACCGCCTGGGTGCTGCCGTCCCTGGTGGGCCCGGCGATTGCGGGTCTGCTGGCCGAACACGTCGGATGGCGCTGGGTGTTCCTGGGCGTCCCCGCCATCGCGATCCCGGCCGCGTTGCTGCTGCGGCCGGCTCTGACCCGGCTCACCGATCCCGGGGAGTCAGGCGGGGAGGGACTGGGCCCGTTGCGCTGGGCCGTGCTCGCCGCCGTGTCAGCGGGGACGTTGCACGTCGCCGGGCAACACGTCTCGGTCACCGGAGCTGTTTTACTCGGACTAGCTCTGCTGGGGCTCGGCCTGGCCCTTCCGCGGTTGCTGCCGACCGGTGTCTTTCGGGCCGCCCGGGGGTTGCCGGCGGTGATCACGCTGCGCGGGCTCTTCGCGGCCGGCTTCTTCACCGCCGAGGTGTTCATCCCGCTCATGCTCATTCGCGAGCGCGGCCTGTCGCCCTCGCTGGCCGGCATCGCTCTGACCATGGGCGCCCTGTCCTGGTCGATCGGCTCCAACCTGCAGGCGAGGATCAGCAGCCCTGCTCGGCGGCCGGCCATCCTGCGCAGCGGCGCCTCGATGATCGCAGTGGCCATCGCGGTCTCGGTCATCACTGCCGTGCTGCCGGTACCCACGCCGGCGCTCGTCGTGGCCTGGGGACTGGCCGGGCTCGGCATGGGGATGGCCCACCCGACGCTGTCGATGCTGGCGCTGTCGCTGGCACCGTCACGCCGCCAAGGCGAGGCCAGTGCGGCGCTGCAGATCAGCGACTCGATGACCACGAGCGTCGCGCTGGCCGTGAGCGGGTCGATCTTCGCCGTGCTGGTCACCGTATCCGCCCCGCTGGCGTTCCTGGCCAGCTTCCTGCTCGCACTGGCGTTCGCGCTGGGAGCGGCGAGCCTCGCGGACCGCGTGCGCCCCTGACTGTCAACGGCGCATGGTAGGAACAGCCGTGCGCAGACCCGACGACGTGGTTCCCCTGGGAGAGGCGACACGGACCTGGTTCGCCATCTCACTGCAGACCTTCGGCGGGCCGGCCGGGCAGATCGCGGTCATGCAGCGTGCCCTGGTCGACGAGAAGCGCTGGCTGGGCGAGCGGCGGTTCCTGCACGCCCTCAACTACTGCATGCTGCTGCCCGGCCCGGAGGCCCAGCAGCTCGCGGTCTACACCGGGTGGCTGCTGAACGGGACGCTCGGCGGTCTCGTCGCCGGCACGCTCTTCGTGCTCCCAGGGGTGGTCGCGCTGCTAGCGCTGTCCGCGACGTACGTCGGCTTCGGCGAGACCACCGTGGTCGCCGCGTTGTTCGCCGGCCTCGCGCCGGCGGTGCTCGCGATCGTGACACAGGCCCTGTGGCGGATCGGGCGACGAGCACTGACCCATGTGTCGCTCGTCCTCCTCGCCCTGGTGGCGTTCGCGGCACTGACGGTGTTCGCGGTGCCCTTCCCGGTGGTCGTCCTCGGGGCCGGTGTCGCCGGCTGGTCCCTGAACCGCTGGCGTCCCGGGCTCGCTGCCTCCGGTCATGACGGCGGTCGCGACGACGCGGCAGCGCTGCTGCATGACGAGTCCTTTCGCCAGGAGCATCCGAGTCGTGGCCGGGCGGTGCGCATCTTGGCGATCGGGCTGCCGCTCTGGCTGGCTCCGGTGGGCCTGGCTGCGTTGCTGTCCGGGGGCGACTCGACGTACACCCAGCAGGGGTTGTTCTTCAGCGGCACGGCGCTGGTGACCTTCGGCGGTGCGTACGCCGTGCTCGCCTTCGTCGCTGACCGCGCCGTGGACTCCTACGGCTGGCTGATGCCAGGGGAGATGGCCCGTGGACTGGCGCTGGCCGAGAGCACGCCAGGACCGCTGATCATGGTCGTGCAGTTCGTGGCCTTCCTGGGTGCCTACCGCGATCCCGGCGGGCTCGACCCGTGGGTCGCCGGGTTGGTCGCCTCACTGCTGGTGACCTGGGTGACCTTCGTGCCGAGCTTCCTGTTCATCTTCCTCGGTGCACCCTACGTGGAACGGTTGCGCGGCAACGTCGCCCTGGCGGCCGCGCTCACCGGCATCACCGCCGCAGTGGTGGGCGTGATCGGCAACCTCGCGGTGTTCTTCGCCGTGCACACGCTCTTCGCCGGCTCGGCCGACCGGACGTGGGGCCCGGTGCAGCTGCTCGTCCCCGAGCTGTCCACCCTGCGCTGGGACGCCGTGCTCATCACTGCAG
>JACCVM010000251.1 GCA_013698135.1 Euzebyaceae bacterium
GCGGGCGTGCCGGCGTGGTTCGCCTAGGCTACGGCCGGTGAGCCTGACCGTGGGCGCGGCGATCCTGCTCGGCCTCGTCGAAGGCCTCACTGAGTGGCTGCCGATCAGCTCGACGGGTCACCTCACCGTCACCCAGGCTCTGCTCGGCATCGAAGGCGACGCCGCGGACAGCTACGCGATCGCGATCCAAGCGGGGGCCATCCTCGCGGTGCTTGGGCTCTATAGGGAGCGCTTCGGGGCGATGCTGCGCGGCCTGCGGGGTGACGACGAGGCAGGCAGGCGCACACTCATCGCGGTGCTGGTCGGGTGCCTGCCCGCGGTGATGGTCGGGCTCGCGCTCGAAGACGTCATCAAGCAGCGCCTGTTCGGACCCTGGCCCGTCGTCGTGGCCTGGTTCGTCGGCGGCGTCGTCATTCTGGTCGTCGCGCGGCATCGGCGCGATGTCGCCCCGGAGGCTGGCGCCCCGCTCACGGCGCTGCAGTGGCGCGGCGCCCTGCTTATCGGGCTGGCCCAGACGCTCGCGCTGTGGCCGGGTGTGAGCCGCAGCCTGGTGACGATCCTGGTCGCCACCGCGATCGGCTTGACCGTTCCCGCCGCCGTCGAGTTCAGCTTCCTGCTCGGCTTCGTGACGCTGGGAGGGGCGACCCTGTACGAAACCGCGTCGTCAGGCAACGAGATGGTCGCGGCGTTCGGCGTGGCCAAGCCCCTGCTCGGCCTCGCCGTCGCCTTCCTGGCCGCAACCGTGGCGATGCGGTGGATGGTCAGCTACCTCAGCCGCCGCGGCCTCGGCATCTTCGGCTGGTACCGGATCGGCGTCGCTGCGGTGGTGGCGGGACTGCTGATCACCGGCGTGCTGTAGATCCGGGACGGCTACGTGACCCATCGTCTCGCGTTCTGATCCCACGTCCCGACCGCCGTTCTGTCGAGCAGCGGATCAAGGCACGGGCGAACGACAGCGAGCCCCTCTTCCAGCTTCCGTGCGATCGGCAGCACAGACCGTGCCGCCTCGGCCGCGTAGCCGGGCTCCCACAGCGCCCGGTCGGGACGTCGAATCTGGCGGGTAGCGTGACGCCCCGTCGATGCGCCTCTGAGGCGAGCGCGGCAAGCTGTGGTTCCGCCGCGACCGATGCTCCGATGACGATCGAGACAAGGTCCACGAGATCTTTGTACCGCGTCGACGGGCGCTGATGGCCGCCGTAGCGCTGGAAGGTCGCCATGACCTTGTCGGCGATGTGATCGACCAACGGGTACACGCGGTACCCGTGCTGTTCGACGTCGGGCATGAGGACACGCGCAATGGGCGGCATCGGCTCGGGGGCGCCGGTCATGCGCAGGTCCGAACCGACGAGGTCGACGTGGAACATCGCCCATGGCGTCGGGCCGACAGACGCGTCGTTGGCAGGCGCACGCCTGCCTCACCGTCTCCGACGGCACGACTGGCGCCGACCTCGAACCGGAACCAGTCGCCGATGTCGCGACTCGCGGCTTCGCGCAGCTCAGCTTCGGCCACCTCACGTGCCCGCGTCCGATACACGTCAACATCGATTGTCGCGCGCATGCCCAGATTCCGAGCAAGGAGCGCGGCGGCACCCTTGACGACCCACCCATCATCGACCATGTAGAGACGTTCAAGCAGGCGGTCGTAGGCGAACTGCCGCTGGAGTTGCGGCAACGTCCACCGGCTCCCGTCTGCGATGGTGCGCAGCCGGTCCGTGAGTGCGCGGCGGAACGCACCGGGGCTGCCGTATCCAGCCGGGCTCGTCACTGAGCAACCTCGTCCGAGCCGGCCTGCTCTGGGCGCTTCCAGTTCAACTGTGGCCTCGCCTCGTCCACCCATCGCGAGGTCTGCGGGCCGCCGACCAAATCGAGCAGCCAGCGCAACAGGGCAAGCCCGTCACCCCACCGTAGGCCGAAGCGCGCGGCATGCCGTGCCAGCGCATCCGCGAAGGTGCCGGGATAGTCGTACCTGGAGCGGATGGCATCGGCGATGAGGTGTGCCACCGCCTCGGGATCCTCGCGGTCGTAAAGGAGATCCGAGGCGGTGCGTGACGGCCGGGTGACGGGCAGCCCGCGCAGGTCGATCCGCTCCCGTTCATCCAGGTGACGCCGGTGCAGCCGGACGTCGGAACGTCGCGACTGCCGTCGCCTCGGCAGGGTGAAGTCGTGACCGTCCGCCGGCAGGTGCCCGAACCCGTACAGTGCGGCGGCCGATCGGTGGGAGACGACGCCCTGGTCCGGCCGGCGGTCCCATGCCGGCGTCTCGGGAGCGAGCTGCAGCCACGCGGCGCGAAGATCGAGGTGGTCGGGGAGCGGCGCCCCAATGAGGTGATAGACGCCGTGGGCCACCCGCTCCAGGATCGAGCCGTCCCTCGTCAGCCGGGCGAAGGTGGCAGGGGCGATACCGGCCACGTTCTGCGCCTGCCGGCGCGTCACCAGACCCCACTGTTCCTCGGCGATCCTGCCGAGGCGAGAAAGCGTTGACGACCTGGCCACTACTGCATTATAGATCAAATGCGAGTCAAGTTGCAGTAGGTGCCAGTGGTCGATCCTGCAAACTGGATCATTAGCGGTCTACTTCGCAGTCCAGTCAACCGTGGCGAGAACTCGCTTGCCTCGCTGGTTGCCGTCTGCTGTACTCCCGAAGCGCCCATCGACCAAGGAGACGGAAATGCGGCGAGCTGTCATGTCCATTCAGGAAGGAGTGGCCACCTATGTAGGGGACATGACAGTTGAGAACGTTGAACTTGGGGATTTTGGCGCATGTAGACGCCGGTAAGACAACGCTGACGGAGCGGCTGCTGCAGGCGGCCGGCGTTATCGACGAGGTCGGCAGCGTCGATGACGGCACGACCCAGACCGATTCGTTGGCGTTAGAACGCCGGCGAGGCATCACGATCAAGTCGGCCGTCGTGTCGTTCGTCGTCGACGACGTCACGGTCAACCTGATCGACACGCCCGGCCACCCGGATTTCATCGCCGAGGTGGAACGGGCGCTGAGCGTGCTCGACGGTGCCGTGCTGGTGATCTCGGCGGTGGAGGGTGTGCAGCCGCAGACCCGGGTATTGCTGCGGGCGCTACGGCGCCTGCACGTGCCCACGGTGATCTTCGTCAACAAGATCGACCGTCGGGGCGCTCACGATGCACGCGTCCTTCGGGCCATCTCGGAGAAGTTGACGCCGGCGGTCATCGCGATGGGATCTGCCCTGGACCTGGGCACCCGCAGCGCTGCTTTCAGACCCTACGGAGCGGCCGACGTGGCCTTCACGGCCAGGCTGGCCGAGGCGCTCGTTGACCACGACGATGCGCTGCTGAATCAGTACGTCGAGGACGAGACGGCGGTGGCGTACCGTCAGCTCCGCGACGGGCTGGTGGCGCAAACCAAGCAGGCACTGCTGCATCCGGTGTTCTTCGGTTCGGCGATCACCGGGGCGGGCGTGGACTGCCTGATCGCGGGCATCACCGAGTTGTTGCCCGCGGACCACGGCGACGACGACGGGCCGGTGTCGGGCACGGTCTTCAAGGTCGACCGGGGCCCGGCCGGGGAGAAGATCGCCTACGTCCGCATGTTCTCCGGCAGGGTGCGAACGCGTGATCGGCTGCAGGTCGGCGACGACGATGAGCGCAAGGTCACCGCGATCAGCGTGTTCGACCGTGGCGGAGACGTCCAGCGTCCATCGGTCGGAGCAGGACAGATCGGCAAGCTCTGGGGTCTTGGCGACGTCCAGATCGGCGACACGATCGGCACGGAGCGAACGACGTCGCAGCATCACCACTTCGCCCCACCGACGCTGGAGACGGTCGTCGTGCCCACCGGCGCCACCGACAGGGGTGCGCTCCACGTCGCGCTTGATCAGCTCGCCGAGCAGGACCCGCTGATCAACTTCCGCCAGGACGACGTCCGCCAACAGCTGTTCGTTTCGCTCTACGGTGAGGTGCAGAAGGAGGTCATCCAGCAGACGCTGGCGCTCGACTTCGGCATCGACGTCGACTTCCTCGAGACCACGACGATCTGCATCGAACGGCCCATCGGCACCGGTGCTGCTGTCGAGCGACTGCGCATGGCGCCCAATCCGTTCCTCGCCACGGTTGGGCTTCGCATCGAACCGGCCGCTGTCGGCTCAGGGGTGGAGTTTCAGATCGAGGCGCAGGTGCTGGGCTCCATGCCATTCGCGTTCTTCCGGGCAGTCGAGGACACCGTGCGGGAGACGCTGCAGCAAGGCATCTACGGATGGCAGGTCACGGACTGCACAGTCTCGATGACACACTCCGGCTACCTGGGGAAGCACAGTCTCGGCCACCAGCGCTTCAACAAGAGCCTGTCAAGCACGGGCGAGGACTACCGCAAACTGACACCACTTGTCCTGATGAGCGCCCTGAAGCATGCCGGCACCAGGGTCTACGAGCCGATCCACCGCTTCCACCTCGAGGTCCCGACCGACACCCTCGGACCGGTGCTGCCCGTGCTGACACGGCTGCAGGCCGTCCCGCAAGCGCCGGTGATGCAGGGCTCGTCGTGCACCCTGGAGGGCGAGATCCCCGCGGCTCGGATGCATGAGCTGCAGCGGCAGCTGCCGGCGCTGACTCGCGGCGATGGTGTCCTGGAATCCGCCTTCGCGGGCTACCAACCGGTGCGCGGCACGATCCCGACCCGGCCTCGGACCGACCACAACCCGCTGGACCGCAAGGAATACCTGCGCCAGGTCCTACGGCGAACCTAGGTAAAGGAGGCGTGCGCTGTTGCAGTTGACATCCGTTTTCATGACGCTAGCCTTGGGGTGATCCCATAGTCCGAGGAGTTCCACCATGCGCCGCTGGCTTCCGCCGATCGTTCTGCTGGCATTAGTTGCCGCCGCATGTGGCGGTGGCGATGCCACAGCGACCTCGGCTGGCAATGCTCCCACCGACGCCGAGCCAGCGGGTGCGGCCGACCTCCAGGCGGTCGCCGCGGTGTACCCGTTGGCCTGGGTGGCCGCGCAGGTTGCTCCCGAGGCCGAGGTGAACCTGCTCAACCAGGGCTCGCAGGAGGCGCACGACCTCGA
>JACCVM010000001.1 GCA_013698135.1 Euzebyaceae bacterium
AGTGACTGGGAACGGTTCCGGCTGATCGGCGACTGCGCGAACCGCTGGCCTGATCCTGTCGCTGAACAACCGCGAGCTGGTGATGCCGCAGCTCGACTACCAGGGCTACGCCTGGGGCGAGATGCGCGGTGTCTCCAACAACAGCGGGGCACCTGGGAAGGCTTCCGTTTGGTGGGTGACTGCAACTCTGGCTGCGCGATCCTTGCCCTGGGCAACGGCCGCTACGTCTCGGCAGAACTCGACTACACCGGCAATGGTTACGGGATGCTCCGGGCCCGGGCCACGGGGATCGGTGGTTGGGAACGCTTCATCATCAGATGACCGGATTAGGCGGGGACGCGCGGTGGCGGGATCTTCCCGCCGCCCCCGGTTCTTGCGCTTTCTCCGTACAACCTCACCGGGACGCTCACGCCCCCTCGGTCGCGAGTGACAGCGTTGCCGTCCTCGCCGGCACCGTGGCGCCGCTGGGGCGGAACCTCCGTGTGTCGCAGTGCCAATGACGGCGCCGGCGAGCATGTAATAGGGAGTGTGCAACTACCGGCTCGCTGGCCCACGGGGTGCCCGGCGGCGACGGTGCGCGATCACTTCAATCTGGGCCCGCCGGTAAAGCCGTGTTGGCCCTCCGCCACGTCGTCCGGTGGGCAGCCACGGCAACCGCACCTGCGCAGGCAGGCGCCTGACGTACACCGAAGTGACGCCCAGGATCTGCGCCGCACCCTCGCTGTCGACCAGGCCGCCCGGATCATCGCGGGTCCACTGCACCGCGCCCATCAGCTCATCGAAGGTGGCGTCCTGGTCCGCCTGCACCGCAGGAACAACACGCGGCGATGGCACCGCACCTCGCCGACGGCTCTGCGTGGTCCGGCGCGTTCGGCAGCCAGCGCTTCCACCTCGTGACGCCAGCACCGGCCGTCCGTGCGTCCGGTGGGCCGCTGCAGCCGGCCAACTCGCAGCAGACTCGTGACCCGATGTTTACCCACACCCAAGATGGCGGCAGCCTCGGCGAGGTCACCGTGCCGACGGGAAGCGGCGGACGCTTGGGCATGGCCGGAAGGTACCCAGCCCAGCCAGCGCACACACCGACCTACCAGTCGACGGGCGCGCTGCCAAACGGAACCAGAGGTACGTCATAACGCCGCTATCGTCACGGGCGACGCGGCCACGGGAGGTGGGCCTGGGAGTGCTGAATACACTCAATCTCCTTCCTGTTCTCGCCGGACAACAACCGATAAGGAGAAGGTTTAGCCGCCAGTGGCGCGCCCACGGCATGGAGGCTCGTGAGCGACGCCACCCGCGACGTACGAGGGGCTGCGGGGCGGCTGAGCTGGCGCGGCTGCTGGACGATGGTCGCGCCAAACACGCTACCGAGCCTGAGCCCTCAGCGGCAGTGCCACCGAGGTGGATTCCTGCCCCAGGCGCCGCGGGTGGCCCTGCCGGGCATGGCGTACGAGGCGCTCCTTCTGCCGAGATCCGAGCTACGTGGGAGCCGCTGGTCTTGGCGCGTGGATGGGCGTAGGCGCGCGGGCAAAACCAGCCGAATCGGGCTTTCGCAACTTTCGTAACGGTGCTACCTTTGTGTGGGACTGGAGTTCAGAGCTAGGAAAAGCCATGAGCGCGACCGCCGCCACCGAGGTCGTCTCCCCTGCACCCAGCGAAGCAGAGGAACTGGCCAAGGTCCTCAGCTTCATCGAGGCGCATGAGGTGCGCCACGGCACCTCTCCTGAGCCTGACTTCTTCCTGGCCGGCGCCGGCGAGCATGACCGAGTCGAGCTCACCGAGCAACTGCACGCCATCTTGAAGCAGGTTGTCCAGGCGCTCAGCCGCGGGCAGTCCATCAGCATCCTCACCCGCGATCAGGAGGTCAGCACTCAGCAGGCCGCTGAGATCCTCGGCCTGAGCCGCCCCACCGTGGTGCGGTTGATCGATGAGGGTGAACTGCGAGCCCACGTGCCCGGAGCGGTCCGCCGTAAGCTGCGTCTCGCGGACGTTCTCGCCTGCCGCGAAGAGCTTCGAGCACGCCGCAACCGCTTCATCACCGAGAGCTCCGCTGAGTACGACGACGCGGATTCCGACAAGGCTGCCGCTGACGTGGCCGCCCTGCTCAACGAGGCTCGCCGCCGGCGCTGACCGGATCGGCGGCGTCGGGGAGCTCTGACAAACTCCTCACGTGTACCGCGCCGTCCTCGACACCTGCGCCCTGGTGCCGGGGCGGCAGCGCGACTTCCTTCTCCAACTCGCAGCCGAGGAAGCCTACGCGCCGCTGTGGGGTTCGGGGATCCTCGTCGAGTTGGACTACGTGCTCGCGCGACTCGATGCCAAGCGAGGACGGCAGGACAGCGCCGCCTACCGCAAACCGCTGTTCGCGCAGATGAAGCGGGCCTTCCCCGGCGCCGAGATCAATGCCCCCAAGGACCGGGACTACGAGTACGGGTTGCGCGACCCAGACGATGGCCACGTCGCACAAGCAGCGCTCCTCGGGAAGGGCGATGCCATCGTCACCGACGACACCCGCGCCGGTTTCAGAACCTCGCCCACTCTCCTCGACGCAGGCATCGAGGTCGTCTACTCGCACGAGTTCGCGGCCAACGCTGTCTCCGCTCATCCCCAAGCGGGTGTCGAGAGCTCCTGGACGAGTTGCAGGAGAGGTACGCGATGGCCGAGGTTGCCGCGATCCTCGGGCCCGAGTTGGCGAGGGTTGGCTCGTGACCACGAGCGGGTTGGCCGACGCTGTCTTGCCACTGGTCCGCACCCGCGCTGACCTCTACCGCTGGAGCGCCTCGAACGAGCACGGCCGTCAGATGCACGAGGCCGTCGACATGCTGGAAGCAGCGATCCCGACGCCGGCCACGACCAGCGTCACCTCCCCGCGTACGCCGTCGGCGGCCCAGGCGGCCAGCTCGGCCAGCGGGCCGCGGCGCCCCTCCTCGTGGGTCTTGGTCAGCTCGCGGCAGACGGCACCTGCCCGGTCGTCATCGAAGGCCTCGGCCATCGCCGCGAGGCTCGCCTCGGTGCGGTGGGGCGACTCGAAGAACACCCGCGTCCGCTCCTCGGCGGCGAGACCGACGGGCGCGCTCCCCCGGCTTTGCGTGGCAGGAAGCCCTCGAAGCACAACCGGTCGACCGGCAGCCCCGAGACCGCGAGCGCGGTCAGCACCGCCGAGGGGCCGGCACAGCCGTCACCGCGACGCCGGCGTCGACCGCGGCGGCCACCAGCCGATAGCCGGGGTCGGAGACGCTCGGCATGCCGGCGTCGGTCACGAGCAGCACCCGCGTTGTTCGCCGCCGCCGCCGACCGGCCGATCTTCCTGTTCTACGCCGTGATGATGCTGCCGTTCATGGTCGTCACGGTTGCCCTGGTGTGCGGCAGGCTCATCGGGCGCTCCCGCGCACCGACGCCCCGGCGTACGGCGGGGGTG
>JACCVM010000028.1 GCA_013698135.1 Euzebyaceae bacterium
ACCTAGGTCTGGGCGTCAAGGCGATCGGCTCGAACCCACGGCCGAGCGGCAAGACCGGCGCCGGCGAGCGCGATAACCCGGTCAGCTTCGGGGGCGTGACCTTCCACCGGGGGCACAGCTGTACAGCGACGAGGACGGGATCGTGGTCTCCCGCGCCGGATGCCACGATGGCTGATGCCGCGCTTACGCCGGCTGAAGGCAGTCACCGACGGTCACCATTCCCTGCCGTGCCACGGTGGCGCCGACCGCGAGGCAACCGTCGCGCTCCCGGTGGATTGTCCGCAGCACGTCGAGGTCGCGTTCGATGCCGCCGGGTTGCGGACGGGTGATCATCACGCAGCGCTGGATGTGCATGCCGACGTCGAGCAGGCAGTCGCCGAGACCGACGCGGGATCCGAGGAACGACTCCTCGTCGTCGCCGTCCAGGATCACGTTCGTCCGGAAGCGTCGGCGCTCCCAGCTCCCGATCGTCGCCAGTGACATCAGGGACACGTTGGCGCCCTGCGCATCGTGGAACGCGCCGTGGGCGCCGTTGAACGGCTCCCACTTGCTGATCTTTTCCTGCTCGAAGTCCACGACGTTCTCGTACCGGCGGGTGCTGTCCTCGGCGGTGGACCGCAGGTTCACGAGCCGCCCGAGCCAGGCCGACAGAGCACGGTCGTCGTCAGCGATCGAGCCGTCCGGCAACGTGACCTCGACCCCGCCGCCGTCGGCTCGCAGCCGCGCCGATGCGTACAGCAGTTCGGGTACGCGTCGCGCGGTGAGCCCGAACCCGGTCTCGGCGTCGAAGATCGCGAACTGACGATCCCCCTCGATGCCATTAACAGTGACGGGCACCGAGCCCAGCCGTTCGCCTTGCAGAGATTTCACGGGGTACCGCCACAGCTGGAGTACCCGCATGGTGGCGAATCCTAGAGGAGCGGCGCCTCACCGCGACAAGCTCGTGGGTCAGCGGCCGCATCCGGTGGGTAGGGACCCCCGAGCCGACCGGAAGGGAATCACCATGCCCGACGACATCGTTGTCCTGATCAAGGCCCAGCACCGAGAAGTCGAGCGTCTGCTCGACCAGGCGGAGGAAGAGGGGGCCGACACGCTGGCGTTGCTGCGTCAGGTCAGTGACCTGCTGATCCCGCACTCGGAGGCCGAGGAGAGCTTCGTCTACCCGGCGATCAAGCGCTACGACTCCTCGGAAGCCGACGAGGTCAAGGACGGCACAGCCGAGCATCACCACATCGAGGCGGTTCTCACCGAGTTGCTCGCCGAGGATCCGGACTCGCCTGGGTACGACGGGAAGCAAGCCGGCATGGTCGGTGAGCTGCGCCACCACATCGAGGAGGAGGAGCAGGACCTCCTCCCGGTGCTGAGCGAGAAGGCTTCGGCCGAGGAGCGGGCCGACATGGCGGCACGCTTCGCCGCCGCGACCAGCTGGACCGGCGGGGCCGGAGGCGACGGGGATGCGACCCGCGACGAGCTCTACGAAAGAGCCAAGGAGCAGGGCGTGCCCGGTCGCTCCGACATGGCCAAGGACGAGTTGCGCGACGCGGTCGACGAGGCCTGAGCAGCCCTCCGCCGGCCGTCATGGTGCCAGCGTGAACACCATCCCTGCGACCAGAGATTGGCCGGTTGGGCGGCAAGCGATATCAATGCCCTACGTGCTACCCTACGTGGATGCGAAAGACCAGTCTCTACCTAAGCGATGACGATGCCCGTCGACTGCGTCGACTGGCTGCTGCCGAAGGGCGGAGTCAGGCGGAAATCGTGCGCAGCGCAATCGCCGCATACGAACAAGCCCCTCCGGTAGACCGCGGGTTCGCCCTGGCGGGGGCCTGGACGGGCGATGGCTCGTCGGTGGCGAACTTGGCCGAGGACGAGCTGCTCGAGGGCTTCGGCGAATGACGTTGATCGTGGATGCCGCGCCTCTTGTCGCCCTCGGTGACGCTCGGGATCCGGCGCACGAGCCGGTGCTACACACACTCCGGTCGGAGCCGGGTGACCTGGTGGTGCCCGCACCGGTGTCCGCGGAGGTCGATTACCTCCTCCGCCGACGTGGGGGTTCGCTAGCGGCCCGTAGTTTCATCCAAGATGTGGCTGCTGGCCGATTCCGGGTCGAAGGGCTGACTCGAGCCGAGCACGGATTGATCGCCGAGTTGGACGAGCGGTACGACGACCTCGCCGTCGGGCTCGCGGACCTGTCCGTGGTCGTGCTTGCAGGTCGGTTTGGTACTCGGCGCGTCCTGACGTTCGACGAACGTGACTTCCGGACCCTGACGCCGCTCACCGGCGGCAGTTTCATGCTGCTGCCGGCCGACGCGTAGGTGAGGGACTCCAGCCCGTTATCGGGAAGCGGTACAGCACGGACATTGCCGATGCGCTGATGCACTGATGCCTATGGTGTCCAGATGCGCACCACACTGACGATCGACGACGATGTTTCGAGGCGGTACGCAGCTTGGCTCGGGCCGAGGGGGCCAGCGTTGGCACGGTGCTGTCGCGACCCGCGCGTCGTGGCCTGCATCCGCCGGCGTACCGCCTCACGCGCGATTTCCCCACCTTCCCCGTGCCGGCCGATGCGCCGCCGATCACCCCCGCGGATGTCGCCCGCGCCATCGAGGCCCCGTGACGCCGCTGAGCGGGGGGATGTCCCGCTGCTGGACGTCAATCCAGCTGCTCGACCAGATCAGCCGGCTGGATGGGCACGAGTTCTGGACAGACGACGTGCGCGGCGTCGTCGGGCCACACCTCGATGCCTCGCTGGTCGTCGGGCACCGCCAGGTTACCGACGCCCATCTGCTGGCTCTCGCGCTGTCCCGCGGAGGCGTCCTGGCCACGCTGGACCGGGCGGCCCAGGGCCTGGCGCCTCGCGGGCGAACCAATGCCGTGATGAGCCTGCTGTCGGCGGGCCCGGGCGCTCAGCTCTGATCGTGAGGCGGCTTGGCGTCCGCCCACGGGTCGTAGTCGACCTCCAGCGGCTCCTGCGGCGGCCGCTGGCCCTCTGGCACATGGCGCAGGTTGAGACGGATCCGCGTCCAGGTGCTGCTGCGCCCGCGCATGGAGTCGACGAGCGCGTCGGCTGGTTCCAGGTACGGCCAAACATCGGCGTGACGCGCCTTCCAGCGCTCCAGCCCGGCCATCGCCTCGGCCTGCGTGCCGGAGCGGGCGACCTCGATGAGCGGCACGCTTGACCGGCGCCGTCTGGTGGGCCCGCTGGTCTTGCCAGGTGCTGGGAGCGGAACGAGGCCTCGTCGATGCCAGCCCCCGGATCGCCGAGCTCGGCCAGCCGCCGCGGCACGGTGTCGATCCTCCGGGCGGCAGCCTGGCACCTCGTTCCACAACAGCGGGGTTGACACCCGCGCGTCGGCCGTCGGGCGGACCGAGTAGACCGACGCGACGGTCCGGTCCTTGGCGTTCTGGTTGTAGTCGAGGAAGACGCCGTGGCGCTCCTCCTTCCACCACTTGCTGGTCGCCAGGTCAGGCACGCGCCGCTCGACCTCGCGAGCGAGCGCCACCGCGGCACGTCGCACCTCGGTGAAGGTCCACCGCCGCTGGATGCGGCAGTAGATGAGGAAGCCGCGCGACCCGACGTCTTCGCTCAGCCGACGAGGCCGACGTCTTCGAGGACCTCCCGGGTCGCAGGCGCGACATCGCGGATCTGATCCCACCCCACACCGGCACGGGGTCCAGATCGACGCGCAGCTCGTCAGGATGATCGAGATCGTCCGCCCGGACCGGATGCGGGTTGAGGTCGATGCAGCCCAGGTTGACGACCCAGGCAAGGGCGTCGTCGTCGTGCACGATGATCTCGTCGGCTGTCCGCCCCGAAGGGAAACGGAGTTCGACGGTGTCGATCCACGGTGGCCGGGACTTCGGCGCGCGCTTCTGAAAGAAGAACTCGCCCTCGACCCCGTTGACGAACCGCTTCAACGCCATCGGCCGACCCGCCACGCCGGGCAGCGCACCGTCGGCGACGGCGACGTAGTAGCGAACCAGATCGGACTTGGTGTGACCGGTGTGCGGGAAGAACACCTTCTCAGGTTGGTGACCGTGACCTCCTGGCCGGCCAACTCCAGCACCTCGGTCGTTCGTGCGGCCACGGCGGGACCATACGGCCGACCTCGGCCTCGTCAAGCGGGAGGGTTGAAGAATTCGTCTCGCAGCGTGTGATGGACGCCGGCAGGGGTTCGCTCGACGGCAACGGTCATCGCCGCTTCAACCATCTGCAGCGCCTCGCTCGTGCCGGTACCAAGCACGGGCCTGGTGGGCATGGTTGCCAGAACATCACGTGCCAGCAGCAGCTCGATCACCAGGAGGTCTTCCAGCAACCCGAGCGCATCGTCGGTCCTGCGCACGCTCAACGGCGCGCTCGTGCCATGGTCTTCGACGCCCATGTCCAGCGGTGGTGAGTCGAGGGTCGCCGGCGCGGCCAGCTGCTTGAGCTCGGGGAACAACGCAGCGGCCGGGTAGCGCAGCTGTAGGCCGAACAGCGGTGGTGGCGCTCCGTCCGCCAGAGGCGGTCCAGCAGTAGCGAGCAGCTCGAAGAAGGCGTCCCACAAGTGGCTCATACGCCGCTCGCTGAGCTGCCCGACATGGGCGACGGCCACCCGCAGAGCGTCGAACGCGATGGCCAGCACGATCGGGTGGAAGTTGCCGTTGCTGATCAGCCTCTGCTCCTGCACCGACACCAGTGGGTTGTCGCTGGCGGAGTTCAATTCGATCTCGATCGACCGGCGGGCGAAGGCGACGTATTCGCGCAGCGCCCCGTGCACCTGCGGCACCACCCGGAATGACAGGGGGTCCTGGACTGAGCGGGCGGTTCCCCGCTCCAGCAGGCGGCTGCCCGCAAGGGTCTTGCGGAGCTGCTCTGCGGCGCCAATCTGGCCGGGAAACGGCTTCGCGCGACCAACGGCCGGCAGGCAGATCGAGGTGTTGCCGTTGGTTGCCTCCAGCGACAGCGCGGCCGAGACATCAGCGGCCTCGGCGATGCGAGCCGCACGCTCGATGACCAACGCGGCGTGCCCGATCGACACCCCGTTGGCCGAGATGAGGGCGAGCCCGTCCTTCGGCTCCAGGATGAGCGGAGTGATCCCGGCGCGGTGGAGCGCCTCCCCACCCGGCAAGGTCTCGCCGCCGTACTCGGCGTAGCCCATGCCGATCGCGACCTGCGCCATGCCGGCCATCTGCCCGAGGTCACCGGCCCCCACCGATGCGATCTCCGCCACGACGGGGTGGACACGGGCGTTGAGCATGGCCGCGAGGACATCGGCCGCGGCCTGGCTGGCGCCCGACCCGCCGCGGGCGATGCCGTTGAGGCGAACGATCAGCGCCGCGCGCACCAGCCGGGTCGGCAGCGCTGCTCCCAACCCACCGGAGTGGGTCATGACCAGCATCTGCTGCTGGCGGCGCAGTTCGTCGTCGGTCAGCCGCACGTTGCGTTCGTGGCCCACGGCGGTGGTCAGGCCGTAGATGGCTTCGCCACTTGCCAGCGCGCGGTCCACCACCGCCCGGCTGGCGGCGATCCTGGCGCGTGCCGCGGGCGCCAGGTCCACCTGCGCCCCGTTGACCACGCCGAGCACGTCCTCGATGGACAGCGGCGCGTCGGTGATCGTCACGGAGGTCATGCGTCGCTCCTGTTGATGATCTGGAGAGTGGCCGCTTGGGTCGGCGATCAGGTGAAAGTAGCACTAAACATGCTACATTTACAGCATGGAGCGCATCGGAGTTCGCGAGCTGCGTCAGCACGCGAGCCGTTACCTGAACCGCGTCAAGGCTGGGGAGACCGTGGAGGTGACGGAACGAGGTCATCTCGTCGCCTTGCTCGTACCACCCGACCCGGCGACCAGCGCGCGGGAGCGGCTTGTCGCAGCAGGTCGACTCATCCCTGCCGCGCGCCCCCTACAGCTTCCACAGCGACTTGTGCTGCCCGCGGACACGGACACCAGCGCGGTACTGGACGAGCTGCGCGGCGACCGGGCGTGATCTACCTCGACTCCTCCGCGTTGTTGAAGCTGCTGTTCGAGGAGCGCGAGAGCGCCGCACTGGATGAGTGGATCTCGGCGCGGGCAGGCACGCCCGTGGTGAGCAGTGAGCTGGCCAAGGTGGAGGTGATC
>JACCVM010000052.1 GCA_013698135.1 Euzebyaceae bacterium
ACCGGGCGCAGGCCCGGGATGGTGATGTGCCAGAACTTGTTCCAGGCGTTGGCGCCGTCGACCTCCGCCGCCTCGTACTGGTCGCGGCCGATGTCCTGCAGGCCGGCCAGGTAGATGATGGCGTTGAACCCCAGGGTCCACCAGACCGTGGCGCCGACCAGCGAGACCCACACCCACGGGATCTCCGACAGCCAGGCGATGCGATCGATGCCCAAAGCCCCGAGGAAGCTGTTGAGCAGGCCGATGTTGGTGTCAAGCAGGAAGCGGAACAGGATGCCGATCACGGCCACGCCCAGGACGTAGGGCGCGAAGTAGATCGCCCGGAAGACCGTACGACCCGGAAAGCTGCGGTTGAGCACCAGCGCCACCAGCAACGGGATGACCAGCAGCAGCGGGACGCTGTACGCGACGAAGGTCCACGTCGCCCGCATGCTCTGCCAGAAGTTGAAGCCCGTGAGCGAGCCCTCGGTGAACAGGCTGGTGTAGTTCTGGAACCCGACGAAGGGCTTGGCGGGCAGCAAGAAGTCCCAGCTGTGCAGGCTGATCCAGAACCCGTAGATGGCCGGCACCAGCACGAACACGGTGAACAGCAGCAGGTACGGGGCCAGGAACAAGTACGGCGTCAGGGCCTCCAGCCGCCGCCCCGGGGCGGCGGCTACAGGTGCGGGCTGACGCTGGTGTTGCTGACGCAGGGTCCCAGGTTCGGCCAGTTGCTCGGGCTGGGTGGACATGGTGGCTCAGCCTCCGCCGTACTGGCTGCGGTTCTCCTCCAGCAGTTGGTTGGCCTGGTTGGCGGCGTCGTCGAGAGCCTTCTGCGGCTCCTTGCGGCCCAGGATCGCGACCTGGTAGCCCTGCACCATCACGGGGTCGATCACCCCGCCGATGCCAGGGATCGAGGGCGGGAACTGCACGTAGTCCAGCTGCTCGGCCAGCGTGCTCTGGACCTCCAGCTCCTCGAACTCCGGGTCCTCGCGGACCTCCTGGTTGGCCGGCACCTGCCCGGCCGCGGCCCAGTCCAGCGAGTGGTCGATGATCCAGGAGATGAACGTCCCCGCGGCCTGCTGCTGGTTCTCGTCGGCCTGACTGGTGATGACGAAGTTGTGTGAGCCGGCCCAGGCAGCCTTTTGTGAGCCGATCTGCGGGAGCGGTGCCACCCCCCAGTTCAGCCCATCGGTGTCTCGGTAGGCGGCGGCCTGCCAGATCCCGTTCCAGTGGAAGGCGTTCTCCCCGTTCTGGAACGCGATGTGGTCGGCGTCCTGGTCGACGTTGGCCGGGCTGTGGCCGTCCTCCACCAGGCTGCGCATCCAGGTGAGCGCGTCGACGCCGGGCTGCTCGTTGAAGGTCGCCGTCATGCCGTCCTCGCTGAACAGCTGGCCACCGAACTGCCAGACGAGCGCCTCGAACGACAGGCCACCCGTGAACAGGAACGGGCTCACCCACATGCCCCTGATGTCCTCGCTCTTGAATGCCTCAAGGGCCGCCATGTACGAGTCCATGTCCTGCGGAGGAGAGTCGGGATCCAACCCGGCCTGTTCCATCAGGTCCTTGTTGTAGTAGAAGCCCAGCGGGTGAATGTCCAGCGGCAGGCCGAAGCGCTGGTCGTTGTAGATCCCGCCGTTCCATACCTCCTCAGGAAAGCTGGCGGCTTCCATGCCAAGGCCCTCGGCGATCGGGTCGAGGGGGATGATGACCTTACGGGCGGCGTTGGTGGCCAACTGGTCGATGTGCATGATCGCAACGTCCGGGCCGTTGCCGCTGGTCACCGCAGTCGGCACGGAGGCGTAGAAGTCAGCCCACTGCTGGGTGTTCTGGGCTACGGCGATGTTGTCGTGCTCGGAGTTGAACTGATCGACCAGGTCACCCATGACCGGGCCGTCGGCTCCGGTGAATCCGTTCCAGAAGGCCAGCTCGACGGCGGGTCCGGAGTATTCGCCGCCCGAGGCGACGGCCGCCCCTTCTTGCTCCCCGCCGCCGGGCACCGGCGCCGAACCGCCCCCGCCGCAAGCGGCAAGGGCAACGCCGGCTCCGGCCCCCGCGGTCAGGCGAAGGAACGTGCGCCGGTCAATCGCTCGAGGATGCTTCAGGTTGTGCATGGCAACTCTCCCTCATCGGTGATCTGCTGAGCCGGGGGCTGTCGCAGGTCTGGTCGGTGGCGTCTGCAAAGTGGCCCGCCGCAGGTCAGCGAGGTCCGCCTTGGGCTTGCGGTCGAAGGTCAGCAGGCCGTTGGCCTCCTGTTCGATGTCGGTGAGCTGGGTGTAGCAGAAGCCGGCGACCACTGGGCTGGAGACCAGTGCCGCGACCAGGTCGGTGTAGCGGCCGAGCAGGTCGTCGCCGTCGGCGGCCGTCTGGTAGCCCCAGTGCCGCGCGTTGCCAGAGGTGGCCGCGTCATTGTTCACCGCGACGCCCCCGAACTCGGTGACCAGCAACGGCTCGCCGCGGTGCCGGAAGCCGGTGGTGTAGACCGACCGACCGCAGGGGGCGGCGGCCAGCGCGGCGCCGAGGTCGGTATAACGCCCGCGCAAGGCAGTTGCGGCGCCGTAGTCGTGCACCGTCCACAGATCGGTCGTGGCCTGCTCCCAGCCATCGTTGGACACCACCAGGCGGCTGGGGTCGGCTGCCTTGGTGAGGTGGTACAGGGCGAGCAGGTGGCTGCGCTGTGCTGGGTCGGTGCCCAGCGCCGGCACTCCCCAGCTCTCGTTGCAGGGCACCCAGGCGATGATGCAGGGGTGGGACATGTCGCGGCGCAGCACCGCTTGCCATTCAGCCGTGCTGCGGCGTACCGCTGCGGCGGAGAAGCGGTACGGACTGGGCATCTCGGCCCACACCACGAAGCCGAGACGGTCCGCCCAATGCAGCCAGCGGGGGTCTTCGATCTTCTGGTGCTTGCGAGCGCCGTTGAAGCCCAACTCCTTAGCCAGCTCAATGTCGCGCCGCAGGTCCTCGTCGCTGGCCGCGGTCAGCAGCCCACCCGGGAAATAGCCCTGGTCGAGCACCAGCCGTGGGTAGAACGGTCGGTGGTTGAGGTACAGCCGGCCGTCGCGCGCCTCGATCTTGCGCATGCCGAAGTAGCTGTCGACCGCGTCGAGGGTCTTGCCGCCCGCGCTGGTCAGCTCGGCGCGCAGGTCGTACAGGGTGGGATGCTCAGGGCTCCAGGTCTGGATGCCCTGCCAATCCCCGACGTCGCGCCCAGCACCCTGGCCGTCGGCCGCCAGCGGGAACCGGCGCTGCAACCGCGCCGCAGTGACCGCGACGATGTCATCGACGAGGACCTCGCCGTGCAGGCCCACCACCAGCCGCAGCCGGCTGCCGATGGCCGCGGTGGTCAAGTCGACTTCGACCGAGATCGCCCCGGCGTCCAGGTCAGGGTCGAGGCGCAGATCAACCACGCGTTCGGGGGCCACCGGCTCCAGCCAGACGGTCTGCCAGATGCCGGTCGTCGCGGTGTAGAAGATGCCTTCGGTGTCCGTGCGCCAGTACTGCTTGCCGCGGGGGATCTCCAGGTCGTCGAGCGGATCGCAGGCCCGCACCACGACGGTGTGCTCGCTGTCCGCCGGGGTGCCCGTGACCAGGGCGCCGCCAGCCAGGGCGTCGGTGACGTCCGCGGTGAACGGCGTGGAGCCGCCTTCGTGGGTGGCGACCTGTGCGCCGTCGACCCAGACCGTGGCGCGGTAGTCGACGGCGCCGAAGTGCAGCAGCAGGCGCTGGGAGGGAACGCGGCGGACGTCGCCGAAGCGGCGCGCGTACCACACGACGTCGTGGCGCCCGCGGTCGGCGATGCCGGACAGCTCGGACTGGGGGCAGAAGGGGACGGTGATCTGCCTGTCCAACGGTGCCTCGCCGGGGATCGCACGCTCCCAATGCTGCGCCAGACCCCGGTCCTCGTCGTCGAAGACGAAGCTCCAGGCACCGTTGAGGCTGGCCCAACGTCCACGGCGCAGCCGGGGGCGCGGATGCTCGGAGCGGGGGGACGTCACCGGGCGAGGGTTTTCGAGAGTCCCGGCATGCGGCCTCGGCAGGACTGGTGCATCGGACCCCTTTGTGGTGGTTGACGCTGGCGAGCCGCGGGTAGCGGCCAGGACCAGACGGACGCGTCGGCTTTCACAATAGAAAGTTCGCTTTCGATTCCGCAAGGCCTACCGAGAATTTCATGAGCACAGCGCCAGGCGGCAAGATGCCGTCATGACGCGACGCTTCTGGGCGCCGGGACGGGTCAACCTCATCGGGGACCACACCGACTACAGCGGCGGGTTGGTGCTGCCCGCCGCCATCGACCATGGGTTGTGGCTGGACGTCGAGGCATCCGCCGTCATCGCGCTGGAGTCCCAGCTCGAGCAGGAGGCGGTGACCGTCGCGCCGGACGGCTCCCGGCCGCCCGCCACTGGTTGGGGGCGCTACGTGGCCGCGGTCGCCGCGGAGCTGGCCGCTCTCGGCCGCCCCGCCGTCGGACTGCGCGGCCGGTTGACCGGGGACTTGCCAACCGGCTCAGGCCTGTCGTCGTCGGCGGCGCTGGAGGTCGTGGTGGCCACCGCCCTGTGCGCGGTGGCCGACTTTGCGCTGCCGCCGCTGGAGCTGGCGCAGGCGGCGCAGCGCGCCGAGGAGCGCGCCGTCGGGGTGCCTTGCGGCGTGATGGACCAGGCCGCCTCGGTGCTGGGCCGCGCCGACGCCGCGGTGCTGTTGCACTGCGGCACGCTGGAGCACCGGCTCGTGGCGATGCCGCCCGAGCTGGCGATGGTGGTGCTGGACTCCGGTGTGCAACGCCGCCTCGAGTCGTCCGGGTACGCCACCCGGCGCGCCGAGCTGGAACGCGGCCTGGTGGCGCTGCAGGGACGCTCGCCCGTGGCTGTGGCCACCGACGAGCTCGCCGGGCTGGTCGCCGCCGCGGACCTGGACGAGGTGGCTGCCGCCCGGCTGCACCACGTCGTGACAGAGAATGCCCGGGTGACCGCGGCTGCCGCTGCACTGGAGCGCGACCCAGTCGACCGTACGGCGCTTGGCGAGCTGTTCGCCGGCAGCCACGCCAGCTTGCGCGACCAGTACCAGGTCACGGTGCCCGAGACCGACCTGCTGGTGGACCTGTGCCTCCAGACGGGGGCGGTGGCGGCGCGGATGACCGGCGCGGGTTTTGGCGGCGCGGTGGTCGCGCTGGTCGACGCCGACCGCGCCGCGCCGGTGGGTGACGCGGTGGCGGCGGCGTACCAGGCGCGTCAGGATCGCTGGCGAGCCACGGTGGTGCAGTGCCGAGCCGCCGAAGGGGCGGGGGAGCGCGGCTAAAGGCGGCGGCCAGGCAGCCGACAACTCAAGGGTCGCCAGTGGCCCGGGCACCGGGGGGATGCTAGGCTGCTGGCGACCACGCCCGCGTTGCAACGCGGGCGTTGCCTTGTGAGGTCATGCCGTCGACGAGCACGCAAGATCGCCGTTGCCCGACCCGCCGCGGCATCGCCGGACTCGCGAGAGGCGAACGTGATCCGACTCGACAGCGTCACCAAGACGTACAGGAACCAGGTCACCGCCCTTCGGGACATTTCCGTGGAGATCACCAAGGGAGAGTTCGTCTTCCTCGTCGGCGCGTCGGGATCCGGCAAGAGCACCTTCATCAAGCTGCTGCTCAAAGACGAGGACCCTGACCGCGGCGAGGTCTACGTGGCCGGCAAGCGCCTCAATGGGATGAAGTCTTGGCGCGTCCCGACGTTGCGCCGCGACCTCGGCTGTGTCTTCCAGGACTTCAAGCTGCTGGAGAACAAAACCGTCACGGAGAACGTCGGCTTCGCGCTGGAGGTTATCGGCAAGCCGCGGCAGACCATCGTGCGCACGGTCCCCGAGGTGTTGGAGTTGGTGGGCCTGCGCCACAAGGCCAAGGCCTACCCAGGCGAGCTGTCGGGTGGCGAGCAGCAGCGTGTGTCCATCGCGCGGGCGTTCGTCAACCGGCCCCGGATCCTGTTGTGCGACGAGCCCACGGGGAACCTGGACCCCACCACCAGCGTGGGGATCATGAAGTTGCTGGACCGCATCAACCGCACCGGCACGACGCTGGTCATGGCCACCCACGACCAGCACATCGTGGACTCGATGCGCCGGCGCGTCATCGAGTTGGACGAGGGCGCCCTCATCCGCGACCAGACGCGGGGGGTGTACGGCTATGGGGGCTAGGTGGCGTTACCTGGCCAATGAGGTGGCCATCGGCCTGCGCCGCAACCTGCTGATGACGCTGGCGACGGTCGTGACCGTGACGGTCAGCCTGGCCCTACTCGGGGCCGGCATGCTGGTGCAGCTCCAGGTCGACAAGGCTCAACGTGTGCTTTACGGTGAGGTCGAGATCTCGATCTTCCTACTCGACAGCATCTCCGCCGACCAGCGGACATCGCTGGAACAGGATCTGAGCGACACGGGCCTGGTGCAGGAGATCATCTACGTCTCCAAGGAGCAAGCCTACCGCGACGTGCAGGAGATCTTCGCCGGTGACGAGACCATCCTGGAGTCGGTCACGCCCGAGATCCTTCCCGCATCGTTCCGCGTCAAGTTGGACGATCCGCAGCAGTTCGAGGTCGTGGCCTCGCAGTTCCAGGCCTATCCCGGCGTCGAGGAGGTCGTCGACCAGCGGGAGGTCCTGGACAAGTTCTTCCGCATCATGAACGCCTTGCGCAATGGTGCCGTGGCGGTGGCGTTGTTGCAGTTGTTCGCCGCCGCCGCCCTGATCTCCAACACCATTCGCATCACCGCGTTCGCCCGACGTGAACAGACCGGGATCATGAAGTTGGTGGGTGCGACCAATTGGTACATCCGCCTGCCGTTTATCTTAGAGGGCATCACCGCCGGCATCGTCGGGGCGCTGGCCGCGGGTGGCCTGCTGTGGCTCGGCGAGGCGACGCTGGTCAGCCGGTTGAAGGGCGAGGTCAACTTCATCCCATTTATTACCACCGCTGACGTCTGGCGCGTCATCCCGGTGCTGGTGTTGCTCGGCGCCGGCCTCGCGGCGGTGGCGGCGTTTCTGTCACTGCGACGATTCCTCGATGTGTGATCCCCAAAGATCCAGTGCAATCCCTGTCGACAGCTATGGGGACTGTGGGGACCGCGGGTTACCGCAGAAGCTGGATACTTGCAGACGACACGTCTAGGTTTACCCGGATGATCGAACGGAGGCGGCCCGTCCTGGTGCGGTTGTTGGTCGCCGCCTGCCTCGTCAGCCTGCTGTTTCCCGTCTCCCCGGCCTCGGCGGCCGGTCCCCGCGACGAGCTCGGGCAGGTCAAGGACCGCCTCGAAGACGCCCGTACTGGCCTGCGCCATGTCGCCCTGCGCAAGCGCGCTGAGCTGGTCGATCTGCAGGTGCTCGACTCCCGCCGCGCGGCATTGGATCGTGAGCTGGCGGGCCTCAACGCCGAGCTCGACGTCGCTCAAGGCGTCCTGGATGACGCTGAGGCCGCGTTACAGCGCACGACCTCCAGGCTTCTGGCCACCCGGGAACGCCTCGACCGCACGCGCCGGCGGTTGGCTGCCCGCCAAGATGACTTCGCGTCGCGGGCCCGCGCCTCCTACATGTACGGCGGCTCCGGTGCCTACGCGGGCCTGGTGTTCGACATGGACAACGCCGAGGAGTTCTCCCGTGGTGTGAAGTACGCCCGGGCAGTGCTGCAGCATGACCACGAGCAGGTCGTCGCCATCTCCAGCCTCGAGCGGCAGGTGCTGCGGACCACCATCGCGTTGCAGCGGCTGCAGGCCGAGCACACCCGGCAGCGCGCCGTCGCCGTTGCGGAACGCAACGCCGTCGCCGCCATCGTCGCCCGGCGCGAGGCGGTCGCGGCCCAGGTGGCAGAGCAGGTCGAGGTCCACAAGGAGACGGTTTCCGAGCTGGAGGGCGATCGCCGCACGTATGCCGCGATGGTCGAACAGCTGCGATTGGAAAGCGCCCAGCTGGAGGCCGAGCT
>JACCVM010000083.1 GCA_013698135.1 Euzebyaceae bacterium
TCCGACAACGGGATCGTCGTGATCGGCAAGAACACCAAGCTCGGCCCGCCGCCGTGACCCTGCGCGCGGCGCTGCTGACCCGCGAGTACCCACCCGAGGTCTACGGCGGCGCCGGCGTGCACGTGGAATACCTCGCCCGCGAGCTGGCCCACCATGTCGACGTTGCGGTCCACACCTTCGGCTCGCCGCGCGACGACCCTCTGGTCGCCGGCGCCTACCAGGCGTGGGAAGCGCTGGCTGGCGACGCGCCGCATCTGGCGGCGTTGCGCGCCATGTCGGTCGACCTGGCGATGGCCGCGGCCGTCGACGGCGCTGACGTGGTGCACTCCCACACCTGGTACGCCAACCTCGCCGGGCACCTGGCCAAGCTGCTGTACGGGGTGCCGCACGTGCTGACCACCCACAGCCTGGAGCCGCTGCGGCCCTGGAAGGCCGAGCAGCTCGGCGGCGGCTACGCGCTGTCGTCGTTCTGCGAGCGCACCGCCCTGGAGGCGGCCGACCTCGTCATCGCCGTGTCCGCGCAGATGCGCCGCGACGTGCTCGCTTGCTACCCCGCCGTGGAACCGGGTCGGGTGACGGTGGTGCACAACGGCATCGACCTCGACGAGTACCGGCGGGACCCCGCTACCGACGTGCTGCGGCGCCACGGCATCGACCCGGATCGCCCAAGCGTGGTCTTCGTTGGACGCATCACCCGCCAGAAGGGCCTGACGCACCTGTTAGAGGCGGCCACGCAGTTGCGGAAGGACGCGCAGCTGGTGTTGTGCGCCGGCGCACCGGACACGCCGCAGATCGCCGCCGAGGTGACGGCCCTGGTCGGGCGGCTGCGCGCCACCCGCGACGGTGTGGTCTGGATCGACGCCATGCTTCCCCGCACCGAGATCGTGCAGATCCTCTCGCACGCCACCGCCTTTGCCTGCCCCTCGGTCTACGAGCCGTTCGGGCTGGTGAACGTCGAGGCGATGGCCTGCGAGGCGCCGGTGGTCGCCACCCGGGTTGGCGGCATTCCCGAGATCGTTGTCGACGGCGAGACCGGCCTGCTGGTCGACATCGACGGTGGCGGCGATCCGCAGGGCGCGCCGCGGGACCCGGCGGCGTTCGCCCGGCACTTCGCCGCGGCGCTCAACCGCCTCCTGGACGACCCGGCCGAGGCTCGGGCCATGGGCACAGCCGGCCGCAAGCGCGTCGAAGCCTCCTTCAGCTGGTCGGCGATCGCCGAACGCACGGCCGGGCTGTACAAGCGGCTGGCATGACCACCGCCGAGGGCTCCGTGGCCTTCGACCGGGCCGCCGACTACTACGACCGCACCCGCGCCCTGCCGGAAGCCACGGTGCGGGCCACCGTCGACCTGCTGGCCGGCGAGCTCGCCGGCCACGGGCGGGCGCTGGAGATCGGCGTCGGCACCGGCCGGATCGCCCTGCCGCTGCATCGCGCCGGCGCCAGCATGGCCGGGGTGGACCTGTCCGCGCCGATGCTGCAGCGCCTGGGGCACAACGCGGGGGGCACCGCCCCGTTCCCGATCGCCGTGGCCGACGCCACGCGGCTGCCGTTCGCCGATCACACCTTCGGCGCGGGGATCGCCTGCCACGTCCTGCACCTCGTCGCTGACTGGGAGCTGGCGATCGACGAGCTGCTGCGGGTCGTGCGTCCCGCCGGCGTGCTGCTCGTTGACCCCGGCGGTGGCTGGCCAACCGAGCACGGCCAGATCACCACCCGCTTCCAGCAGGAGGCCCGCGCCCAGGCCGCGCTGCCCGGGGTCGGCGCCGCCGCCGACCGGACGCTGGCCGGTCTGGGCCGCGCCGCTGATCTCGACGCGGCGATAGACGCGCGAGATGGCCGGCTGCGGCTGCTGCCGGTGGTCGCCAACCCCTCGACCAAGACGCTGTCGGCGGTCATCGGCGAGATGGAGGCAGGTCAGCGCAGCTGGAACTGGCAGCTGTCACCGGCCGACCTGCGACGAGCCGGTGAGCGTGTGCGCACCTGGGCCCAAGACTGCTGGGGGGATCTTGACGCCGAGCGGGAGCTCGCCGGCGAGATCCAGTGGCGGGCCTACGACCTGCCCGCGTGACCGCAGGACGGCGAGACCGGCTGCGGGGCTGCCTCGATGTCGGGCTCGATGTACATCAGGGTGGCTGCAGGGACGGTCTCGCGGACCGTGCGCTCCGCCAGGTCGATCGTGGTCACGACCTCGTTGAAGGACAAGGAAGGGTCAAGGCGCACCTTGGCGGCGACCAGCAGCTCCTCGGGGCCGAGGTGCTGGGTCTTGACGTGGATCAGATCCACAACGTTGGGCGTGCCGGTGATGGCCGCGCGGATCTGCTCCAGGTCGCGGGTGGAGGCGGCCTCGCCGATCAGCAGGCTCTTCATCTCCACCGCCAGGATGATGGCGATGACGCCAAGGAGCGTGCCGATCGCCAGCGTGCCGTAGGCGTCCCAGGCGGGGTCCCCGGTCGTCACCGCAAGGCCCACCCCGATCAGTGCCAGGACCAATCCGACCAGGGCGCCAAGATCCTCGAGCAGGACCACCGGCAACTCCGGGGTCTTCGCGTGACGGATGAACTCCCACCATCCCTGCCCGTGGCGCACGTGGTTGGCCTCCACGATGGCGGTGCGAAACGAGAAGCTCTCCAGCACGATGCCGACGACGAGGATGATGACCGCGATGAGGGCCGAGCGGATCGGCTCGGGATGCGCCAGCTTGTGCACGCCCTCGAACAGCGAGAACAGCGAGCCGAGCGCGAACAGCACCACCGCGACCACGAACGACCAAAAGTAGCGGTCGCGGGCGTAACCGAACGGATGCTCGGGCGTGGCCTCGCGCCGTGAACGCGAGCCGCCGAACAGCAGCAGCCCCTGGTTGCCGCTGTCGGCCAGGCTGTGCACGGACTCGGCCAGCATCGAGCTGGCACGGGTCAGCAGGAACCCTACGAACTTCGCCACCGCGATTCCCAGGTTGGCCAGCAGGGCCGCCACGATCGCCTTCTTGCTACCTCCGGTCGCCATGGGGCGGCAGGCTACCCGACGAGCCCGGCCGGCTCGAGCGCCGTGGCGCCGGCTACAGGTCGCGGCGGCCGAAACGGCGGGCGGCCATGGCTAGCAGCAACACGACGTAGGCGATCGACCACCCGATCAGGGCCGCCGAGGGGGGCGCCGACCCTCCGAACGGTCCGGCGCCACCGGCATCGCCGACCGCGCTGGAGGCGGCCAGGAAGGCCGGGGACTGCAGGTAGTAGGCGGCCCCGCGCCACAACGCGTCGCTGGGCACCAGCAGGCTGACGGCGATGCCGATGTTGCGCATGAGGTCGTTGCCGACCATCTCGCCCGCGAACTCGATGATCCCCGCCAGCCACGCCATCCCGAACAGCGAGAACACCACGGCGCCGTTGGCCAGCGTCGACCACAGGGTGCTGCCAAGGAACCCCAGCGACAGCAACACCATGCCCTCCAGCACCAGCAGGCCCATGGCCCGCCACGGCGCCACCGCCCCGTAGCCGGCGATCACCTGGGCGATTCCCAGCAGGAGCCCGGCCATCAACATGGCATAGACCGCGATGGTTCCCGCGAAGGCGAGCCAGCGCTGCCCCAGCCACGAGCGCCGGCTGAGCGGCCGGGCGAGGATGGCGTGCAGGGTGCCGGAGTCAATCTCTGACGACACCGCGCCGGTGGCCAGGAACAGCGCCAGGAAGGCGACCAGGAACTGCACGATGTAGACGCCCAGCATGGTCATGATCCCGCCGACCTGCGCCGTCTCGGTCTGTCCGGCTTCGCTGGCCGCACGGCTGTACAGGGCGTTGAAGCCGAGCGCGAACAGCACCAGGAACGCCAGCGACAGCAAGGCGCCGGCCAGCAGCAGCCGACGGCTGACCGCCTCCTTGACGCTGAGTCTGGTGATGGTCAGGGCGCTCATCCGCTGCTTTCTGAGACCAGTCCGACGAAGATGTCCTCCAGTGAGCGGTGGACCGGGATCAGGGCCTGCAGCCCGTAGCCGGCGCGCACCAGGTCCGCAGCTATCGCGGCGGCCGGGTCCGGTCCTTCGGCGGCCAGCACCACCGTCGTGGCGTCGACGGCCACGACCTCACCGAAGCCGCCGAGCAGGGCCAGCGCCCGTTCGTCCACCCGGTCCAGGCCAACGCGGATCTGCGTGCCGGCGCCGACCATCGCGTCCAGCCGCCCAGCGCGCACAACCCGGCCGTGGTCGACGATCGCGACGCGGTCGCAGACCAGCTCCACCTCGCCGAGCAGGTGCGAGTTGAGCAGTACCGCGACCCCTTCCTCGCGTAGGTCGCGGATGAGGTCGCGCACCTCCCTGCGCCCAATCGGGTCCAGGGCAGAGGTCGGCTCGTCCAGCAGCACCAGCCGCGGGTGGGCGAACACCGCTTGGGCCAGCCCCACCCGCTGCGTCATGCCCTTGGAGTAGCCGCGCAGCCTCTGGTTGCCACGCCCTGCCAAGCCGACGCGCTCCAGCACCTCGGGGATGCGCCGGCGGCGCTCGGCCGTCGGCACGCCCGCCAGGCGACCGTGGTAGTCCAGCAGCTCTGCGCCGGTCAGCCAGTCGGGGAAGCGGAAGTGCTCGGGCAGGTAGCCAACCTGCCGGCGCGCCTGTGGGTCGGTCACCCGGCGACCGAACAGGCTCGCCTCGCCGGCGGTGGCGGCCACCAGCCCGAGGAGGATCTTGACTGTGGTCGTCTTGCCCGCTCCGTTGGCGCCAAGCAGCCCCACGACCTCACCGGGACGGACCTCCAGGTCCAGCCCCTCCAAGGCCGTGTGGCTGCCGTAGACCTTGCGCAGGCCGGCGGTGTGGACGGGAAGCTCAGCCACCAAGTTCCTCGGCCAAGACCCGCGCCTGCGAGGCTGGCAGCGCGCCGCCGACGCCGTGGATGCGCCCGTCGCGCTGCCACAGCACCGCGGCGACCAGGCCCGACTCGTCACCGAAGGCGACGGCGGGTGAGCCCGCGACGGTCGTGTCCTGCCAGCGAACGTCGCCCATGGGCACGAAGATGGGC